>JAHBXU010000257.1 GCA_019636315.1 Planctomycetaceae bacterium
CACCCGGGGCCGCACGCGATATGCGGTATAGCCGCACTCTTTCTCGGCCAAAAGCAGAACAAGGGAACGTGCAACAACCGTTGCGCGTTCCCTTGTTTGGTAACTTGCCGTTTTCCGCGACGTCTCGCGCGAGTTACTCTTTGTCTTTCTCGACGCCCTTCTTCTCGCCTTCACCGACCTTGAACTCGGCCTTCTTGAAGGCGTCATCGCCGAACAGGGCGACGATCTGCTCTTCGCCTTCCAGGCCCTTGGCTTTGCCGAGGCAGTTGTTGCAGCAGAACTGAATCTTGGCGCCGGCGACGACGAGTTCCGTCTTGAGCGGGCCGCCGGTGAACGGGCACTTGACCTGCTTGGCCTGGCCGGTCTGAATCAGCTGGTGATTGCCCTTGGCGATGACCACCTTATCTTCGGCTTCGACCTTGGCGGCGAAGCCCTTGGGGCAGTTCTCGCAGCAGAAGAAGACCTTCCCCTCCTTGAACTCGACGAACTTCTCAGCCTTGGCGGCGGCCTTGGGGTTCATGATGCATTTGACTTCGTCCAGTTTGATCTCTTCCGCAGCATAGAGGCCAACGGCGAAGAGGGCGGCGAAGGCGGTCGCAAGAATGGGGAGGCGTCTCATGGGTGGGTCCTTTTGTGGAGAGAATTCCGTGGGAGTTCGCGCTTGCAGGTCGCAGAGTACCATTGTCACCTAAACCGCAGTTTGGATTATGGTCTGGAAATTCCGGGAACGTCAACCCAGTCGTCGTTGTTGTGAGGAACCACCCCTGCGGAACCGGTGACGTGTCGAGAGCGAATTTTCGCCGGCTGTGCGATCAACACTCTCCGTGTCGGAACGCCTTTGAAGGGATCATGAACATGACAAGGCCCGATCCCAGGCCTCCGAAGGAGAAGGGCGACTCGTCGGCAGGTCGTCGATTCCCGCGCGACTTCGGTGAGAGCGAGAATGGCCCTGCAGTTGACGTGCATTTTGGGCGGACGTAGTCTGGCGGGCACGCTCGGGCGGAGTTGGCGGGGACTTCGCCGTGCGCTCACTTCCGGAATCGCCATCACGGGTGCAGCATGGTTCGTCCACTTCACGCTGATGTTGCTGGTCGGGTCCTTTTTCTGTGTCTGGGCATAAGCGGGCTGACCCTGTTCGATGCGGACCGGTTGCCGGCACAGGTCTCGACTCCGCCGGCCGGCGTCGAACCGTCGCACGTGGTGATCGAGCGCGAGCCGCTGCTGCTCAAGCCTCCCGAGACGTACCGCGTCTCCCTGCAGCTCGAACCTGCCAGGAAGGTCGAGTTGACTGCCAACACGGACGGCGTCGTACGGAGCATCCTGATTCCCAGCGGGGCCGAGGCGCGGGAACAGGCCGAGATTATCCGGCTCGATTCGCGCGAGCGATTGCTGGAACTGGATCGAGCGAAAGCCGCGTTCCAGGCGGCGCAAATTGAGCAACGAGCCGCGGGGCAGGGGACGGGGAAAGAACTGGCCGATGCGCGCTTGCAGATCGCCAAAGTCGATCTCGATCTCGCACAGTTCCGGCTGGATCAGACAATCCTGCGGGCGCCGTTCGGCGGGGTCGTGCAGTCGGTGCACGTCGTCGAGGGGCAGACCGTCCGGGCCGGCCAACCGCTGGCGACATTGATCGACGCTTCGGTGCTTGCAGTGCAGATCCCGATTGATCGAAACGCAACCAAAGTGGGAGAACCGCTGGAGCTCCGGGTCGAAGGAAAGGTCGCACCGGCGACATTGACGCAGGTGCTGCCGCTGACGCCCCCGTTTGAGCCGCTGCGGGAGTTGTTTCAGTCGATCGCCACCGGCGTGGCCAATGTCGAGAATAAAGCGGGGGCCTGGTATCCGGGGCAGACGGTGTATGCCTCGCTGGTCCCTCGCACGCCGGTGACGGAAGTGTCGAATGCGGCGATCGCCAACATGACCGACGGTGGTCGGCGGGTGCAGGTGGTCCGTGAGGGATTCGTCCGCGACGTTCCGATCGAGTTGCTGAGCGCGGTCGGAGTGGATCGGACGATCGTATCCGGACCGTTTGGCGCGAAGGATGAGCTGATCGTGCGCACGTCCCAGGAGCTTCCGGACGGAACGCAAGTCATTGCGCGGACCGAACTGGTGCCGCCCGCTGAACAAGCGACTCCGGCGTCGCGTGCACCCCGGCGGAATACGCTTCCACCGGCCGCACAGTGAGGAACCGGGGTTTCTGCTGAGGTCGTTTCGTTCGACGGCCGCGTCGGCGGGTGGGGATTCGTATCGGAATCTCGCAGCGATTGATTCCGGCGATTGATTCCGAATGCCCCGGATTCCCCCGAGAACCCTCTCGGCAAACGTTGGTCCGTCGCGCTATAATAGGGGAGCGAGCGCAGCCGCCCTGTCTGGCTGTCCGGCCGGCGCCGCGTCTCTCTAGCACGACCGAGGTATGTGGCATGTCTCAGGCTGAACTGGCGATCAACGGATACGAACTGGTCAACTGCATTGCGACAGGCACGATGACGCAGGTCTGGGAGGTGAAACAAACCGCTTCCAGTCAGTCGTTCGCGATGAAGCTGCTGCTTCCCGAAGCGCTCAAGGAAGGTGAGCAGAAGCAGATCATGCGGCATGAGGCGTCTGTGGGAAAGCGGCTGGACCACCCCAACATCATCCGTTTCGTCGAGTCGAAGATTACGCGGAAGTACGGCTACATTGTGATGGAGCTGTTTCGATCGCAGAACCTGAAGAGCCTGATTCGTGGTGATCTGCACGCCACCCATGCACGTCTGCGTCGGATCATGGAGTGCTGCACCCAGGCGTTCGCGCACATGCACGAGAAGGGCTATCTGCACAAGGACATCAAGCCGGATAACGTGCTGGTGACCAAAGGGGGCGAAGTCCGCGTGATCGATTTCTCGCTGGCCGGGTCGCCCTCGTCAGCCGTCGGGCGAATGATGACGCGCAAGAAGAACATCGCCATTCAGGGGACGCGGACCTACATTGCACCCGAACAGATCCGCCGCGAAAAGATCACGACGTCGTCCGACATCTACAGCCTGGGCGTGATGTTCTATGAGGCGCTGACGGGCCGGCCGCCGTTTCTGGCCCGTAATCCGGATCACCTCCTGATGGCTCATGTCCGCGACCGTCCTGATTTGCCGTCGTCGTATCATCGGAATATCAGCAGCGAGGTGGACGACCTGGTGATGCGAATGCTGGCGAAGAAGCCCAAGGACCGTCCCGAAAGCATGCAGCAGGTGTTCACCGAGGTGCGCTCCATTAAGATCTTCAAACAGGATCCGGAGGTGTTCGCGAAGGAGGCACAGGCCGCGGCGGCGGAAGAACGTCTCCATACGATTGACCAGCGACTGGATTCCCGGAAGGATGCGGCGCGGACCGAGCAGTTCGGATATCGTCCGATGCAACCAGCTCCGCCCAAGTCGGTCGTTGCCGAAGCGCCGCCAACGCGCGCGACCAGCGCTCCCGCCGCTCCGCAACCCGCCGCACCGCCCGTCGTCATGCCGCAACAGCCGATGTATCCGCCGGCGATGTACCCGATGGGAATGCCGCAAACACCGATGATGCCCATGCAGCCGATGATGTATCCGCCCGGCATGCCGCAACCGTTTCCGCAGCCCATGATGCCCGGCTATCCGCAGGGGGCGCCGATGGGTCAGCCTTATGCTCCGCCGCCTGTCCAGCCGCCGGTTCCCACCCCGACTCCGCCGCAGGCACCGCCGCCGCAACAACCGCCCCAGGCCAACAAGGATCTGGAAGCCCCCGACAATCTGGACTGGCTCACGGTTTCTTAGTTGGTATCACCATGGCGCCCTGTCGGCTGGATGCGATAGCTGATTGACGCACGAGGCTCCCTCCCCGATGTCCAAACTGATTACGCTCCCTTTTGAACGTCCGATCGCCGAGCTGGAAGACCAGTTGGAAAAACTGGAAGCCCAGCCGCACCCCACGCCCGCCGTGAAGGACGCCGTCCGGCAGATGCGCGTGCAGATCAACCGCATGAAGCGCGAGGTCTACGAACACCTCGGCGCATGGGAGATCGTTCAGGTCGCGCGTCATCCGCAGCGACCGCAGACGCTCGATTATCTCGAGCTGATCTTTGACGAGTTCGTCGAACTGCACGGCGATAAAGCGTACGGCGACGACCGCGCGATCCTGACCGGCTTCGCGCGCCTCGATGATCGCAAGGTGATGTTCATTGGTCAGCAGAAGGGCCGCAATCTCAAGGAACGGACCGAGCACAATTACGGCATGGCGCATCCGGAGGGCTATCGCAAGGCGCTCGCCAAGATGCAGACAGCCGCCAAGTTCAACCTGCCGATCGTGTGCTTCATCGATACGGCCGGTGCGTTCCCCGGCGTAGGAGCGGAGGAGCGCGGGCAGGCGTATCAGATCGCATTCAACCTTCGGGAGATGTCGCGCCTCGCGACGCCCATCGTCTGCGTGGTGATCGGAGAAGGGGGGTCGGGCGGGGCACTGGGCATCGGCATCGGCGACCACATCGCCATGTTGCAGTTTTCCTATTATTCGGTGATCAGTCCTGAGGGCTGCGCCGGCATCTTATGGAAGCATCAAAAGTACGCCGACAAGGCGGCTCAGGCCTTGCGGTTCACGGCCGCCGACCTGAAGGAATTCGGCGTCATCGACGAGATCATCGAAGAGCCGCTCGGCGGAGCGCATCGCAACCATCGACAGATGGCGATGACGCTCAAGGGGTCGCTTGTACAGGCGATCCGCAGCCTGTCGAAGCTCGGCAAGTCCGAATTGCTGGACCACCGCTACACCCGGTTCCGCCGCATCGGTGTGTTCGACGAGCAGGCCGCCTCAGATGCCGCGCCCCTCTAATCCGGCTGGGAAAACCCCGTCGAATCAAACATAACGGACATTATCGGACGTTGGGGGTGTCGCTGAAAGGCGTGTGCTGGGAGCTGTCTGTTTGCCGCAGCCAACCTGAGGCGGCGTGAACGATCACGGCTTTGTCTGGCGAGGGAGACCGTCGCGCCGATCGTCCTCGGGGCCTGATGCTCCCGGTTTGTTGCTCGCCCCTCCCCCTTCAGCGCTGTGCAGCCGCGCGGAGCCGGTCCTGGAGTTCCTGTCCGAGCTGATAGACGGAGACGCGCTGCAGCGTGAGCTGGCGAATGATCCGCTGATCGACGGACGTGTCGCGGTTGGTCTGCGGATCGGGGTCTTGACCCGCTCCGGTCAGGTCCGCGCGCCAGTCGCGGAGCACGGCCAGGGTGATGCCGTCCGGTAGGCCACGCAGCTGTTCGCCGATCTGCGACTTCAATCGCTCCTGTTGGGCGGGCAGACCTGATGTTCGGGCGGCGATGTCTGCGATCAGTCCGTCGCGGTCGTCAGCAGGCCGCGTGCTGCTTCCGTTCGCGGCCGGGCGTGTCGCCTGATCGAGCCACTTGGAGGCCACTGCCAGAATGGTGCCTGGAGCGGCCGCTTTGAGTTCACCGATCAGCTCGGTCTTGAGAGCCGGCGGCGTGAGCTGATATGCCTGCTCGACCAGGTAGCGCGCCTGCGTCTGATTGACGCCCGGAACGCGTTGGACGATTTCGTCGATGGGATTGAGCGACTGCGGTTCCGTTGCTGATCCGCCCCAGTGAGTCCCCGTGTTGGGAAACGTCACCGTCTCCCAATTGCTGCCGGGAGGAAAATCGTCCGCTTGGCTGCCATCGGCGTGTTGGTGATCGTGATGGTGCTTGAGCGGCATCTCGGGGGTGTCGAGCTGGTGGATGTACTCCTCAAGAGCGTCGTGCAGCTTCTCCGGCATCACCGGATGCAGCCGATCCATGATGACAGCCGCGGCATACCCGCTCCTGGAGTGCTGCAGCATGGTCCGCGTGCTCGGCGACAGCGTGACGATGAAGAACGTCAACACCAGGCAGATTGCGATGCCCTTAATCAGGCCGAAGACCGCGCCCAGGTGCCGGTTGAACTCGGTCATCTGGCTCTTTTCGATCCAGCCGTGGATCATCCGGGCGACGCCGAACGACAGGAACGAAAATCCCAGGTACGCGCCAAACAGCGTCACCCAATGATTGAGCGGCTCCGCCAGGGTGATATGTGGTCCGACGGTTGCGGAGATGGTTTCGGCGAACACCAGGCACAGGACCAGCCCGGCGATTCCGGCCAACTGCCAGATAACGCCCCGCATGGCCCCCCGCACCGTACAGACGATCAGCACCGCGACGACAAATGCGTCATACCACATGACAGCCTCTCCTTAGGCCTGCACAGGTCCAGCGAAAGGCGGGAGTGTAGTCCGGACGCCCGTTTGGCGGAATGGGGATTTTGAGCGGTGCAGAGGAGGGGTTTCAGATTCCGTCCGAGATC
>JAHBXU010000258.1 GCA_019636315.1 Planctomycetaceae bacterium
CACGGGAGGCCGCTTCGAGATGGTCCAGCTCTGGGTGAATCTCCCGGCCGCAGAGAAGATGTCGCCGCCGCGCTACCAGGAGATCCTCGACCGGCAGATTCCCCGTGTGACACTGGCGGATGAAGCGGGATCGGTGCGTGTCATCGCCGGAGACTGGAATGGCGTGACCGGACCTGCAAGGACCGTCACGCCACTCGGGGTATTCGATCTGCGACTGAATGCGGGACGGGACATCATCGTTCCGGCGCCCGAAGGCCATACGGCCATCGTGCTCGTCCAGCATGGACAGGTTGCGATCGATGGGCAGAGCCTTGCGGCTGGCGAGCTCGCGCTGCTCGAGCGCTCCGACCGCGATGTCTCACTTCGTTGCGATGACACGGCAATGGTCCTGGTGCTGACCGGCGAGCCGATCAACGAACCGGTCGTCGGCCAGGGACCCTTCGTGATGAACACTCGCGAGGAGATTCATCAGGCGATTCGTGATTACCAGTCTGGTCGAATGGGACATCTCCAATGACGCGCGCATCGACGATGAAAGCGGCTGTGTTTGTGGAATCGGGACGGATCGTGCTGGAGGACAAACCGGTTCCCACAGTCGGACCGCGCGATGCGCTGTTGCGGGTCACCACGACCACGATTTGCGGCACGGATGTGCATATTCTCAAGGGTGAATACCCGGTCGCGAAGGGACTTACGGTCGGGCACGAGCCGGTCGGCGTCATTGAGGAACTGGGAGCGGCGGTCACCGGCTACCAAGTCGGTCAGCGCGTCATCGCCGGAGCCATCACACCGTGCGGCCAGTGTCATTTCTGTCTGGGCGGACATCATTCCCAGTGCGGCGGGAAAATGATGGGAGGATGGCGACTGGGCAACACGCTCGATGGCTGTCAGGCGGAGTACGTCCTCATCCCGGATGCGATGGCGAACCTCGCTCCCATTCCCGATGGACTGACGGACGAGCAGGTGCTGATGTGCCCGGACATCATGAGCACGGGCTTCAGCGGCGCGGAGAACGGCCGCGTGCGGATCGGTGATACGGTAGCGGTCTTTGCACAAGGGCCGATCGGACTGTGTGCCGCCGTTGGAGCACGCCTGGCCGGAGCGACACGGATCTTCACCGTGGATGGTCTCCAGGAGCGACTGACGATTTCGAAGGGCCTTGCCGCCGACGTTACGATCAACTTCAAGGACGACGATCCGGTCCGCGTCATTCGGGAGGAGACGGATGGTCGCGGCGTGGACGTGGCGATCGAAGCACTCGGGACGCAGACGACCTTTGAAAGCTGCCTGTGCGTGCTGCGCCCGGGCGGCACACTGTCATCGCTCGGTGTCTATTCCGGCAAGCTCACGCTGCCGCTGGATGCCTATGCAGCGGGTCTGGGTGACATTCAGGTCGTGTCGACACTGTGTCCCGGCGGCAAGGAGCGGATGCGGCGGCTGATGAACGTGCTGGAATCGGGACGCGTGGATCTGCGTCCGCTCGTGACGCATCGTTTCACGCTGGACCAGATCGAAGAGGCCTATGAGCTGTTCGCCAACCAACGAGATCAAGTCCTCAAGGTGGCGATCACGCCATAGTGATGCGGGGGGGAAGCGTCACGTCTTCGCGATGGAGGGCAGAAACTCCTGCAGAACGACAGCGTTGCCAAGTGCGTCATCCTTTGCGCCATAGATCAACAGCAACGGATCTGATTTCTGAAGTGACATGACGCAAGTTGCTCGTGCGAGATCAGAAGAGGGCTGCCACTTGTTGGGCCGTGGCTTTGGCCGATTGCGGGTTCTGGCCCGTCACCAGCCGCCCATCGGTGACGACCTTTGAGACGAAAGGTAACCAGGCCTTCTCGTAGAGGGCGCCGCGCTGCTTCATTTCTTGTTCGGCATTGTAGGGCACTTTTTTGGCAACTCCGGCCAGCACTTCCTCGAACCATGAGAAGCCTGTGACGCGGCGTCCCGAGACCAGCAATGTGCCGTCGGTCAGCGTCGTGTTCAGCAGGCCGCAGTAGCCATGGCAGGCGGACGAGACGATGCCCCCACTCTCAAAGATCTCACGTGTGATGCGTTGCAGTTCAAACGCATCCGGAAAGTCCCACATCACGGCATGTCCCCCCGTGAAATAGATCGCGTCGAAGTCTGACGCGTCAATCTGATCGGGCCGGGCCGTAGTCGCGAGCAATGCCATGCGATCTGTGTCGGCGAGCCATGCTTTCGCGGTTGCGTCCAGCAGCGGCCATTTGAGAGAACGAGGCTCCAGCGGCGAGGGACCGCCGTTCGGACTCACAAGCCGCTGTTCGTATCCCTTCTCGGCGAAGATGTGATAGGCATGCGTCAATTCCGACAGCCACAGGCCCGTCGGAATAGCGGGATCGGTAGAGTGGGCGACGTTGGTGACCACGTGGAGTATCCGTCTGGTCATGGCCAGGAAGCCTTTCCGTGAACCTGAAGCGAACAGAATCGGAGGCGAGCAATGGGATTCGTCACAACGAATGATGGCGTGGAGATATTCTACAAGGACTGGGGTCCGCGTAACGCGCCCGTGATGTTCTTTCATCATGGCTGGCCTCTCAGTTCTGACGACTGGGATGCCCAGATGCTTTATTTCCTCCAGCACGGATTTCGAGTCGTCGCCCACGATCGCCGAGGGCACGGGAGATCCAGCCAGGTCGGGGGTGGTCACGACATGGATCACTATGCGGACGACGTTGCCGCGGTGGTGCAGCACCTGAGCATTCAAGGGGCGATTCACGTGGGACATTCGACGGGCGGCGGGGAAGTTGTCCGCTACCTGGTCCGACACGGTGAAGATCCCGTGCCGAAGGCGGTCCTGATTGCAGCCGTCCCGCCCTTGATGGTGAAGACCGACAGCAATCCCAACGGTCTGCCGAAGAAGGTGTTCGAAGATTTTCAGCATCAGCTCAGGGCGAATCGTGCGCAGTTTTACTATGACGTCCCTGCCGGTCCGTTCTACGGATACAACCGCCCGGGCGCAACGCCATCGCAAGGGGTCATCTGGAACTGGTGGCGTCAGGGCATGATGGGGGGCGCACAAGCCCATCACGAGGGGATCGTTGCGTTCTCACAAACGGACTTTACCGAGGACCTCCAGAAAATCACCATTCCCGTGCTCGTCATGCACGGCGACGATGACCAGATCGTCCCGTATGACAATTCGGGCCCGTTGTCGGCGAAGTTGCTGCCGAAGGGAACGCTCAAGACCTACAAGGGCTTCCCGCACGGCATGCCCACGACCCATGCCGAAACGATTAACTCGGACTTGCTCGCCTTCGTGCGGGGCTGAAGACGCAGGAGGCGCGAGAGCACCTGCAAATGATCCCACTCATGATCCTGCCGCAGATGGGGTGCCTCCAGACGATCTGACGCGTCGAATGCCGACCTTCCGGGAGATGCGCTGTATTTCCACGAAGGCGCGTTACAATGCAGTTGAGTTCAAGGGAAGCCGCTGTGCGGTTCGCGGCTTCTGCGACGACTGGGAGCGACCTTCTTCGCCCTCGATTCCCCGGCGGGTCCTTCCCTGTCTCGCGCATGGAGCGCACAGTAAAATCCATCAACTGCGACGGAAGCGCGTCGCGGCAGGAGCACAACATGGTCGAGCGGCCTCTCTCCCCGGCCGATCCCCCGCAGCTGGCGGAGACTGTTGAACGACTCCGCAACGAAATGGAGGCGGCTCATGAGCGGCTCGAGAAGGAGCGCGGCCGCCGTCGTCGAGTGGAACGTGAGCTGCGCGACGCAGAGGCGGTCTACCATTCGCTGGTCGAGAACCTGCCCATCAGCCTGATTCGCAAGGATTGTGAGTTGCGGCTGATCTTCGCTAATCGCCCTGTGTGCGAAGAGTACGGGCAGCCTTTGAGTGAACTCAGAGGAAAGACCGACTTCGACTTCTTTCCGGATGAGCTGGCCCGCAAGTATCGCGCGGACGATCGACGCGTGATGGAAACCGGCGAAGTCTTCGAAGACATCGAAGCGCATCGAACTCCGGAAGGTGAGTGGCAGTATGCGCACGTGATCAAGGCTCCGGTTGTCGACTCCGATGGGCAAATTGTGGGCGTGCAGGCCGTTTTCTGGGACGAAACCGACCGTAAGCGCGCCGAAGAGGAACTCAAAGCGAGCGAGGCACGCAAGCGGGCGATCTTTGAAACGTCGCTGGACTGCCTCATCATTTCCGACGAGCACGGTCGGATTGTCGAGTTCAATCGCGCGGCCGAACAGACGTTCGGATACATGCGCGAGGAGGCGCTGGGCGAGGACATGGACGAGTTGTTGTTCCATCCCTCGACATGGCGCGACGGCCGGACCCGCTTCCCTCAATTGAGCGTGATTGGTGAAGAAGGGTCGCTGCTGGGAAAACGGTTGGAGGTGCCGCTCGTCAGACGCAACGGCGAAGAGTTCATCGCCGAGATGGCCATGCAGCCGATTCCGCTGGAAGGGACGGTGCACTTTGCGACCGTGCTGCACGACATCACCAATCGCAAGCAGAATGAAGCCGACCTGCAGAAGGCCAAGGAAGATGCTGAGGCTGCGAGCCGCGCGAAGAGCGCGTTCCTGGCGAACATGAGTCATGAAATCCGCACGCCGATGAATGCCATTCTCGGCATGACGGGCCTCGTCCTCGATACCGAGTTGACCCCCGAGCAGCGGGCCCATCTGCTGATCGTGCAGGATTCGACCGAGTCGCTGCTGTCATTGATTAACGACATCCTGGATTTCTCGAAGATCGAGGCTGGACGGCTCGATATGCATCTGGAGCCGTTCGCCCTGCGGGAGCGCATCGGCGACACGATGAAATCGCTGAACGTTCGCGCGCGAGACAAGCGGCTGCATCTCGCATTCCACGTAGCACCTGACGTTCCCGAATTTCTGGTGGGCGACGTGGGGCGCCTGCGGCAGGTGGTGATCAACCTCGTCGGGAACGCGGTCAAGTTCACCGATGAGGGCGAAGTTCGGCTCGAAATCAACGTGGCCTCACGGACGGCGACAAGTTGCGAACTGCATTTTGTTGTCCGTGATACGGGCATTGGCATTCCGGTCGATCGTCAAAGCCGCATCTTCGAAGTCTTCGAGCAGGTGGATTCTTCCACGACACGCCGCTTTGGAGGCACGGGGCTGGGTCTGGCAATTTCCACGCGGCTCGTTGAGCTGATGGGTGGGCGCATCTGGGTTGATAGCGACGTCGGACGGGGCAGCACCTTTCATTTTACGGCCGCGTTTGGAGTGGCCGACGGGGAGTTCTCGCGAGATCGCGCGGCCGCCGTCCAGACGTTGCGTGGTATCTCCGTCCTGCTCGTGGACCACAACCTGACGAGCCTGCGAAACCTGCAGCAGATGCTGACGACGTGGGATATGGCGCCGCTCGTGGCGACCAGCGTTCCAGAGGCGCTTGATTGTCTGCATCAGGCCGCGTCGGCGGGCCGCCCCATTCAGTTGCTCTTGATTGACGCCGGGCTTCCGGGCGGCGGGGCCGCCGAGGTGATTCATCACGTGCGGCAGTCGCCCAACGGACAGGAGACGGCGGTGCTGGTGCTTACTTCGGTCGGCCGCGCCTCCGACGTCGATCGCTGTCCCCCGCCGGATGCGTGCCGCTGCGTGACCAAGCCAGTCAAGCAATCCGAACTGCTCGATGCGATCGGCGCCTCGTTTGACGTCTCGCCCGTGCTGCGCGGTGATTCGCGTCCGATGGCGGGCGAGGCTCCCCATGTCCGCGGATTGAAAATTCTTCTGGCGGAAGACAGCATTCCCAATCAGAAACTGGCGATCGGGTTGCTGCGCAAATTCGATCATCAGGTCGTTGTCGCTTCCGACGGCCTGGCGGCGCTCGATCTCTGGAAGTCGCAACCGTTTGACCTGATTCTGATGGACGTCCAGATGCCGCACATGGACGGGTTGGAAGCGACGCGACTCATACGCAAGCGGGAACAGGCCAGCGGCCTGCATATTCCCATGATCGCCATGACGGCGCACGCGATGCGCGGCGATGAGGAGCGCTGCCTCGAAGCCGGTCTGGACGCTTATGTCGCCAAGCCGATTCGACCCGATGATTTATTCCGCGCGATTGACGACGTCTGCCGCGACGCGTTCGAGCGGAAACGGAAACACGAATCGGTGCATCCCTCCCGGCCGCTGGTCGATTGGAACAGCGCGCTGCAAGTCGTACAGGGGGACCGTGAGCTGTTGACCGAAGTGGTGGGGGCTGTGCTCGAAGAGGTTCCGCGATTACTGCGCGAACTCGAACAGGCCATTGATGCCGGCGACGCGCGGAGCATCCAGCGGCTCGCCCACACGATCAAGGGAAACATGCGCACTTTTCATGC
>JAHBXU010000259.1 GCA_019636315.1 Planctomycetaceae bacterium
CGCTTGCCGCCAAGGCGAAAGCGGGCTGCCCGGTATCCAAACTGCTGCGGGCGGAAATCACCCTCGACGCCACGCTCGTCGAGTAGGGCTGAGCGTGAAGAACGAATCGTCACCCGAAACGTCGGCAAGAGCGGTGTTGGGCATCGCTTGCACTTCAAGATCTCGCGAACGCATCGGGTGACGATCGTCTGACATTGACGGTGCTTCCAGACAACCATCAGTTCCGGAGCATTGGCTTCAAAAGCAGGTCGTCAGTTTCGGGGCCGCGGTTTCCCGGTCCACCATGCGGGCTCTTCAAACAACCGGGACACCGGAATGCGAAAGCCCGGAAGGACCGGCTCGCCGATGAGGCACTCTGAAGGGAACAGCGTCTGCGGAGCTTGATCGCGTTGTCTCGTGATCACAGTCTCTTCGCGCGGGATGATCGTCCAGACGGTGCGGACTCCCCAGTGGAGGAATCGTTCGGCGCGATGCGGTTGCAGTCTCAAGCGGTCGGCCGTCGAGGCGAGTTCGACGATCAGTGCCGGGACGCTGGAGGTGATCTGTCGATCGCTCTCCGCGAACAGGGGGCCGCCGTCGAAGTAGCATGCGGCCGGAAAGCAGACCGTGTCAGGGAGGTGCTCCAACTGCAACCCCAGCTCGAAGCACGCATAGCCTCGATTGGCGGATTGCGTATATTCCGCAAACGCCTTGGAGAGGTTCAGCACAACCGTTCCATGATCGAGATCCGGCGGCTGAAAGTGGACGAGCACGCCTCGCTCCAACTCGGACCATTGTCCGGCATCGGGCAGATCGTAGCGACAGTTCAGGAACTCGTCGGCCGAAAGGCGGTCGGTCGTGTTGATCACATTCGTCCTCCTGGCACAATATCGTCGGCAGGCGCACTCTCCGACAAGCCCACCCGGTCGACCTGCCAGAGCGGCCCGTGCAAATTTGGACAAGTGTCCATAGTTCCTTGTCGACAGCGATCCTGGATCTTCTGCCAGACGACCAGCCATCATCCGTGTGGCGGTCGCTGATGTCGCAGGAAGCGCGGTCGATGTTTCAACCCATTTTAGCAGTACATTCTGGAGAAACCGGCCAATCTGCGAAAGCGTCCGAGATGGAGTGGCCTGGACCGATTCGTGTCGCTCCCTCAAATTGCGCAGTTTTCCACTTGTCGTCAGTGTTGATGAATGTACGATGAAAATGACGGGCAACTTTCATCTCAGCAGGCGGTTAATGAAGCCGCAGTATTGTCATCAATGTATGAGCAGCGATCTGCGCCCGTCAGAGTTTCGGGTGCCGGAGTTCGCACTCGTTCTCGTGGGGTGCCGTCCCATGCGTTGCAGGCATTGCATGCACCGCCAGTACCGGATTGTGAATCCGCTGCTGCTCGCCTTGATCGCGGCATTTCATCGATTTGACGACGCGTTGCATCTCTTCAATCCGCAGGCGCGCGAAGAGCTCTATAGTCGCCGGAAACGGAACCGGCACAAGTCGTCGCCTCCCGGTTCGGACTCTCAGATGCCGACTCGAGAACCGTCGTCAGTGGGATGACTCCCTGGGGCGATGTCGCCTCTTGATCCTTCTGATGAGGCGGGCGTACTGGCTCTGACGCTGGGATTCGGATCGCTGCCGGGGGCGACGATTGGTCCGGTGCGTCGTCATGCTCTATAATCCCACGCCCCAGCCGCGTCGGCTGTTCGCAGGGGCCGTTCCAGAGGAGGGACGCCGCCAGCGGTCGGGCTTGTGATTCACGATCTTCCGCAGCGATCGCCTCCGGCGCGCTGATGCCTATGCCCGCCTCCGATCTCGTCATTCGCGGCGCCCGCGAACACAATCTCCGTGACGTCCACCTCACGCTCCCGCGCAACCAGTTGATCGTGATGACCGGCGTCAGCGGCTCGGGAAAGAGTTCGCTCGCCTTCGATACGATCTACGCCGAGGGCCAGCGTCGCTACGTCGAGTCGCTCTCGACGTACGCACGCCAGTTTCTGGGGCAGTTGCCGAAGCCGGACGTCGACGCGATTTCCGGACTGGCGCCCTCGATTTCCATTCAACAGAAGGTCACCAGCCGCAATCCGCGGAGCACGGTCGGCACGATCACAGAGATCTACGACTACCTGCGAGTGCTCTACGCGCGTGTCGGTCGCGGTCACTGCACGCGCTGCGGTCAGCCGATCGCCGCCCAGTCAACAGATCAGATCCTCGAATCGATCTCAACATTGCCGGACGGGACGAAGTACCAGATTCTGGCCCCGATCGTCCATCAGCAGAAAGGCGAGTTTCGTGACCTGTTCGCCGACCTGCTCAAGCAGGGCTATCTGAGAGCCCGCGTCGACGGCCAGTTCGTCAGCCTCTCTGACGACCTGGGACTGAAGAAGCACTTCAAACATACGATCGAAGTCGTCGTCGACCGACTGGTCGCCGGCAAGGGGCATCGGACGCGGCTGGCGGAAGCGATCGAGAACGCGATTCGACTGAGCGGAGGAACGCTGCTCGTCGCCCTCAATCGAGATCTGGACGATGAGAGTCGACAAGGTGGGGCGCGGCACTCGGAAAGCGGCGAACAGGCAAGTGACGATCGTGCGACGCTCGACTCGCGCCTGTATTCCGCGAAGTACGCCTGTGCCGAGTGTGGCTTGTCGTTCGAGCCGCCGTCGCCGCAGCTCTTCAGCTTTAACAGTCCGTTGGGAATGTGTCTCGCGTGCAATGGATTGGGGACACGGCATGAATTCCTCATTGACCGTCTCGTGGAAGACGAAACGAAGTCCATCGCCGCGGGTGCGCTCCATCTTCTCGGCCGCGCGAACAAGATCGGACGCTGGCGGAAGCACATCCTTCAGGGCGTGGCCCGCGCCATCGAACAGGACACCGGTCTCGCTGAAGGAAGTTTTCTCAAGACTCCGTGGAACCAACTCGCGGCTGAGGCCAGGGCATTGTTTCTGGGAGGGATGGGCGATCGACATATCACGTTCGCCTGGCGACATCGCGGCGGCGTGTGGAAACACGGCGGTACATGGCCCGGCTTTCTGACGGAACTGCTCGACGACTACCGCAAGGCCGGCAACCCCATGCGCCGTCGCCAACTCGAGAAGTACATGGAAGTCGTCTCGTGTTCGTCCTGCGACGGCACCCGGTTGAATCCCCAAGCACGAAGTGTCTTCCTGAAGTCGTTGACGTCAGAGTCGCGACCGTCCGGGAATGGTCGGCGTGGTGCGTTCAAGGGAGAGACGTTTGCGAACAGCCGCGGCTCGGAACAGTCAAGCCCCGAAGGCGTCGCGCTCTCTTTGCCTCAGGTCTGTGCCCTTTCCATCGACGATGCAACGCAATTCTTCCAATCGCTCGAACTCGATCAGACGCAGTCGCTGATTGCCGAGGATGCACTCAAGGAGATTCGTGGACGGCTGGGGTTTCTTATCAAGTGCGGCCTGGGTTACCTCACGCTGGATCGTTCGGCGCCCACGCTTTCGGGCGGAGAATCGCAGCGGATTCGTCTGGCAGGGCAAATCGGCTGCGGCCTGGTCGGCGTCCTGTATATCCTCGACGAGCCGTCGATCGGTTTGCATCCACGCGACAATGACATGCTGCTCCAGTCATTGCTCGATTTGCGCGATCAGGGCAATACGGTCATCGTTGTCGAACACGACGAAGAGACGATGCGGGCGGCCGACTACATCGTCGACTTCGGTCCCGGGCCGGGCATCCGAGGCGGAGAGATTGTCGCCCAGGGACGCATCGATGAGATTCGTGGGAGCCGGCGTAGTCTGACGGGGGCATTTCTTGCGGGGCGCGACAGCATCGCCGTACCGACGACACGCCGTTCGCCGTCGGCATCCAAGCGACTGAAGATCGTCGGCGCTGCACACAACAATCTGCGAACGATTGACGTCGAGATCCCGCTTGGGCTCTTCGTTTGCGTGACCGGCGTCAGCGGTTCGGGAAAAAGTTCGCTGTGCAATGACATCCTCTGGGAAGTGCTCAACCGCGATGTGAACGGCGGGCACGGCACGCCGGGGCGTCATCAACGAATTAACGGGCTCAAACAACTCGACAAGGCGATCGATATCGACCAGTCACCGATCGGTCGCACACCCCGATCGAATCCGGCGACGTACGTCAAGCTGTTTGACGAAATTCGCAGCCTGTTTACGCAACTGCCTCAATCCAAGATTCGCGGATACAAGCCGGGGCGGTTCAGTTTCAATGTGGACGAAGGGCGTTGCGAAGCCTGCGAAGGGCACGGAGACACGAAGCTCGAAATGGACTTCCTCGCGGATATCTGGGTGCAATGCCCCGTTTGTGAGGGGAAACGGTTCAATCACGAAACGCTCGAAGTCCGCTATAAGGAGAAGTCCATCGCCGACGTCCTGAACATGGACGTGCAGGAAGCGATCGAGCACTTCAAAAACCATCCCAAGATCCTGCGGCTGCTGCAGGCCTTGCACGACGTCGGCCTGGATTATCTCAAGCTGGGTCAACCATCGCCCACGTTGTCCGGCGGCGAGGCGCAGCGGATCAAGCTGGCGCGCGAGTTGGGGAAACGCTCGACGGGAAGCACGCTCTATCTGCTGGACGAACCGACGACCGGCCTGCACTTCGCCGACGTGAAGAAACTGCTGGAGGTCCTCCACGGGTTCGTCGATGCGGGGAACACGGTTCTCGTTGTCGAGCATAATCTCGACGTCATCAAAACGGCCGATTGGGTGATCGACCTCGGCCCGGAAGGCGGGAGCGGCGGTGGAATGCTGATTGCCGACGGCACGCCGGAGGACGTCGCCGCGTGCGGTCAATCGCATACGGGACGAGCGCTCCATGAAGTTCTTGAGGGGACCTCTCATGGGACGACGCAACGCAAGGGCAAACCCTCCGTTGGTGCGAAGTCAACGGGCAATGGAAAGCATTCCTCGTTCAACTCTCACCCTTCCACCCTCAATCAGATCACCATCCGCGGCGCGGCCCAGCACAACCTGCAGGGAATCGACGTCACCGTGCCGCGCGATGCGATGAGCGTCTTTTGCGGGCCGAGCGGATCGGGCAAAACATCGTTGGCAATGGACACGCTGTATGCCGAAGGACAGCGGCGGTACGTCGAGTCGCTGTCGGCATACGCGCGCCAGTTTCTGGGTCAGATGCCGAAACCCAAGGTCGACAGCGTGGCCGGCCTGTCCCCGTCGATCGCGATCGAACAGAAGACGGTCGGATCGACTCCCCGTTCGACCGTCGGTACGGTCACGGAGATCTACGATTATCTTCGCGTGCTGTTCGCCCGACTGGGGACGCCCTACTGCCCGGTGCACGACGTGCCCATCCGTCGGCAGACGACCGACGAAATTGTCGAACGCATCCTCGCGCTGAAGGAAGGCACGCGGCTGTACCTCGCGGCGCCGATCGACGTTCCGGTGGGGCAGAGTTACGCGAAACTCTGGGATCGGCTCGGCACGCAAGGATTTCTCCGCGTGCGGATCAACGGCGAAACGCATTCGTTAGAAGACGTGCCGAAGATCGACCATAAGCGGGAACACACCGTCGAAGCCATTGTGGACCGCGTTCAGGTCAGCCCGGATGCCCGCGGCCGCATCGCCGATTCCGTCGAGACGGCCCTCGACGTCGGCAAGGGAGTCGTGCATCTCGTGCATGTTGCCCGCGACGCGCCCGAACCCCAGTGGCGCGTTGACAGCCTGAGCCTGCATTACTCGTGTGAGGAATGTTCCCGAGGCGCCAATCGGAGTTTTGAATCTCTCACTCCGCAGAACTTTTCCTTCAACAGCCCGCTTGGCTGGTGCGAAGCGTGTGAGGGTCTGGGGGTCGAATGGGGGACCAACCAGCAGGCGCTCGTGGCGAGTCCGCAGTTGTCGTTGCGGGACGGCGCGGTTTCGGCATGGCCGCGGCCCCTTGAAAATCCGCTGTTTCTCACCATTCTCGAAGCGCTCGCCGCCGAGTTTTCCATTCCCCTCGACGTCCCCTGGTATCAACTCGACTCGAAGCATCAGCGCATTATTCTGTACGGCAGCGACCGGTGGATCTCACTTGCGGGCGGAGCGACAGCGGGGGGCGGGGAGGAGCGGACGCCAGACGGTGGTGGCAAGAGAGCCGCGCGGCGATCGATCCGTTCGACGCCGACGACCACGCCGACATCATTCCAGTACAAAGGGCTGTATCCGGCGATCGACGAAGCAACGCGGATCTCCTACGAATTTCGACTCAGCTTGCAGGATCTTGTGGGCGAAGCACCTTGCTCGGTGTGTGGAGGGGATCGCATTCGCGACGATGCCGCCGCCGTTAAACTGCGGGGCCGCACGCTGCCTCAGGTGTGCCAGTTGCCGCTGGGCGACGCA
>JAHBXU010000026.1 GCA_019636315.1 Planctomycetaceae bacterium
CCCCTGGGCTGCAACCCAGTCAGGGCCCGATTGGTTCCGGTCCAGTCCTGCGATGTTAGACCCGCGCGAGTCGGCTGAGAATCTTCGAATACTCCTGAATGAAATAGTCAGGCTGGCGTTGAGTAACGTAAAAGATTTCCGAGTCCACTCCGTGTTCCTCATCGAGCCATAGCTCGTGCCTGATTCTCTTGATCTGACTTCTTGGGACTTCTCTACCGTCGCCGGTATTCTTATAGAACGATTGCAATTCTCGCTCACGTGGACGTCGAAAAATGCCACGCCCCGTGCTCTCTCGAACTCGGCGTACGATGCGAACCTTCTCACCTCTGTCGTCTAGAAGGACGCAACCATGATCCTTTAGAATATTCCGCATCGTGCGCCAAGGCACACTTCTCTCGTCCTTTCGCACGGAGCGCGAAAAATGGATGATCCAGCCATTAATCGCTAGAACTTCATGGTCAGCTCGCGCAATATACGTGACGTCTGGGTTCAAGATCTCATGGGCCGCGACAAGAACCATCTGCCGAAAAAGGTCACCCTGATTCGACTCCATTATGCGTCCATTGCGATCCAAAAAGACTAGAAGGCTTACGAGTGCAGTTCTCTTATTCCCATTATGGAAAGGATGATTGTGGATGAGGCCATGAAGCAATGCCGCACCGGCAAGTTCTACAGTTGGATACTTCCATCGGTCACCAAACCTCGTGGAATGTCGCTCGACGGCACCTGCAAGTAGTCCCTCATCCCTGATCCCAGGTGGTGAGATTGGGTCATCGGTGAGGGCGAAGTCCTCCTCGAGGGCCTCATGAATTGCGATGACTTCCTCCACGGAAAGAAAACTAATCGTGTGACCACTTGAGTTTTCCGGGAAGTCTGGCGCTGGAATCACCACAGACTGTGTTTCAAGTTCGGGCTCGGGCACAGAAGTGCGCGCCGAAAGAGCTGGAGGCAATGCGCGCAAACGCCTTATCGCGCCCTTTGGAACTGTGGTCGCACGTGGGTCGAGTTTCAACCCCTTAGACAAGAGAAGTTCACCAAGGTCTTCCCGCGAAATGCCGAGCCAGTCAGTCCAGTAGCTGACCTTTCGTTGGTGAACACCAGCAGAACCCAGAGCTCTTTGGGCCTTGCGCCGCTCTGAGTCCGACAATCTTGAGGAGGCCGAGTCGACGTGCTCAATGCCGACAGTCCAAAGCGCGACGAGGACAGATTCGATCTCAAGGTCGGCGGCCGCCGCGAGCTCACGCACAGTCGTTGTCCGCCTTGCCATTTCAACACCACCCTGGGTTGATCATTCCTGACCGATATACGATAGCGGATTCATGAGATTTACTGAGCAATGAGAGCAGCTTCTAGAACATTGCGAAACCAGAGGCGTGACATCAGCGTGGCGCTGTTGACGCCGTCCTAAATCAAGTCGCCGGTCAGTTCCGCATTTGCAAGCTTGTTCTCGACACGCCCATCTACACCCTATTATTTTTGGAATCCCGATCTGGCGCCCGTCCCGTCCCATGGAACGGACACGAATCAGTAACCCCCGTCTCCCGCAGCGCCCTCTTCATCGTGACGCCCCCATCCCAGCCACAGCATGAACACGGCGCCGACCAGCAACCCCCAGAAGGCTGACCCGATCCCGATCAGCGTGAACCCGGATGCCGTCACGAGGAAGGTCGCAATCGCGGTGATCCGGTGCGGCGGGTCTTCGAGCGCCCCGGTGATGGAGGTGATGAGCGCGCCGACCACCGCGAGTCCGGCGACGGCGATGATGAGGATGGGCGGCGATGCGGCGACCAACGCGGTCGCAACTCCGGCGCCGAGCCCGAGCAGCAGATAGAGGAAGCCGGCGCTCAGGGTGGCTATCCAGCGCCGGGACTTGTCCGGGTCCGCCTCCGGGCTCGCCATGATCGCGGCGGTGATGGCGGCGAGGTTGATGGCATGCCCACCGAAGAACGCTCCGCCCACGGATGCGACCCCGGTGCCGACCAGCACCGGACGTGGCGGTGTGGCGTATCCGAACGTGGACATGACGACGAATCCGGGAACGTTCTGCCCCGCCATCGTGACGATGAACAGCGGCAGCCCGAGGCTCACGATCACGACCGGGTCGAATACGGGCAGCACGAAGCTGAGTTGTGGCGCGAGCTGCGCTGTGTGCACCCAGTCGCCCCCGGCGGACACCGCAATCACGATGGCGGCGACGAGCATCGCGGCAGGCACCGCCCACCTCGGCGCGAGGCGAAGCATGATGAGCCAGACCAGGATGATGGGGAGCGCCAGAAGCGGGAAGTCGATCATGGCGGTGACGGGCGCGAGGCAGATGGGGAACAGGATGCCGGCGAGCATGGCGCTCGCGATCGGTTTCGGAATGCTCGTCATGAGCCGACCGAGCGCCGGCCACAGCCCGCAGAGCACGATGAGCGCGCCGCACACGATGAACGCGCCGACCGCTGCCGCAAAGTTTGCGTGACTTTGACCTGCCGCGACGAGCAGCGCCGCGCCAGGGGTCGACCACGCGATCGAGATGGGGATCCGGTACAGGAGCGCGAATACGATCGAGGTGATTCCGACGGTCACGCACAGGATGAGCAGGCCGGACGACGCTTGAGCGTCGCTCGCTCCGACAGTCTGCAGCCCGGCGATGACCAGCGCGAACGACGTGGCGAAGCCGGCGATGGACCCGACGATTCCGGCGGAAATAGGCTGCAGGATGGGCTATCGGTCCTTTGCGTCACGCGGGCGGGAGTGACGCCATCCTATGGCGTGAACACTGCCTGCAATTGCTCCCACGACGACGCGCGCACGTACACCGGGATCTCGTCGATAGGCACGGATCGGGAGACCACCTGCTCGCCCGCGAAGGACTGGCCGGTCCAGGCATCCACCCATTCACCCCTAGGGAGATAGGTGTCCCAAGTGTGCGCGCCCGGCTCGGTCACGGGAGACACGAGCATGTCGTTGCCGAGCAGCCACTGCTGCGGCCGTGCCCACACCGCATCGTCCTCCGGGTGATCGAAGAACAGCGGGCGCATCAACGGTGCTCCCGTGTCGACCGCCACTCGTGCCTGCTCAGAAAGGTACGGAATGAGCCGCTCTCGAAGCTTCGCGAACCTCCGGAAGACGGGAAGAACCCGGTCGTCGTCGTTTTGTTCGGCGATGTTCCACGGAGTTCGATCCCCGGAAGGCTCACGGTGGTGATTGAATTCCGCGTGGTATTGCATGATTGGCACAAACGTCGCCGCTTGAGCGGAGCGCAGGTACAGCTCGCCGTCGGGAACCGGACCGGAGAATCCGCCGAGATCCCATCCCCAGTAAACGATCCCGCAGGATGCCGCGGAAAGCCCCGCGTTGAGCGACCAGCGGAATGCCTGCCACGTGGAGTTTTCGTCCCCGGCCCAATACGCACCGTGCGACTGGCTGCCCGTGAAACCCGCACGGCTGAACGTCACTGGAGCCTTGCCCGCGGACTCAAGCAAGTCGCCGTAGGCGCGCGCATAGTGCATCGGAAACAGGCTGTTCCCCTCATCGCCGCGCATACCGTTGAGGTAGCGTACGTCGCGTCCCCACGCGTGCTCGCCACCATCCGTCTTGAAGCCGTCGATGCCCAGATCCTCGACGAGGTACCTGCGCTTTTCCGTCCACCACGCGGCTGCACGCTCATCCCCCAGGTCGGGCATGAGTCCGAGCGGGAACCACCAGCCGCGATTCCGGTACGGGCGAAGGGAGCCGTCCGGCGCTTCCTCTTGCACGAGGTATCCGCCGCGGATGGCCGCATCGGCGTCCGCCTTCGCCTGACCGGTCGGATGCGGTCGCATTTTGATGAGCGGGATTTGCCACAACAGCAGTTTGATTCCACGGCTGTGGATCTCGTCGACCATGCCCTTCGGGTCTGGCCATGCGCCGTCAGCGGGGAACGTGAAATCCTTCAGACGAAGCGGGCCGCCATCTTCGGCAACCTCGTACTGCGCGTCCCTCCACACGGTGAATGTGCTTTCGTCGCTCCACGCTTCGATGACGACAGACCCAACAGGGATGTCGTGCTCGCGGTGGAGATCAATCTGCTTCATCACTTCGGCCTGCGTGTTCCACTCGTTCGCGCTTGCCCACAACCCGAAAATCCAGTCCGGCAGCTCTTTCGGACGACCCACCTCATCGAGGAACGAACTCAGCACCTCGGTTGGCGAGCCGTCGTAGAACGAAACCTCAAGCACGTCGGAGGCCCCGGATGCGGCATCCACCTCCGCTTCCACCCACATCAAATCAGTGTCTGAGTCACCGATGTCAAACCACACCCTGCGCGAAGTGCGGATGTGAAAACCCCAGCCGTCGCCACCAATGACGTGCGCGAACGGCATGGGCAAATAGGTCTTTCGTTCTTCGCCCTGGTTCTTGTATTGCTCGAACACAATCGAGTCGAGGCTCGATCCGCGATGATCGAGCGTGTCGAATCGCTCGCCGAAACCGGTCACTCGTTCGCTCGGTGCCAATCGGATCGCGAACCGGACCCGACGCGTCCGCTCGCCGTCCTCGAGAACGGTCACCGTGGAGTTGTCCACACGACTGACTCCGCTTGTGGTCAGCGCGGATCGCGACTCGAGCCAACCAGCGACCCGAAACTCGAACCATCGGGTCGTGTTCGCCTTCCGGCCTTTGCCAACAAACCTGTATCGGTAACTTTCACCACGCTCCAGCTGATCAACGGTGACCCGCCAGCCCCCCGAAGCTCGAGCAAGCCGCGCCTGGGCCGACGCGAGGTGGCCGCCATCGACTGTTTGGCCGCGGGACTGGCGTTGCGTGGGTTGCATCTCAAGAAATTGTGGTGCGGCTCCCGAATGGACAATCTCACACGTGACCGCGGTGACGTCCGCGGTCGCGCGAACCCCGAGTGAGATGGGCTCCCCGGCGACAGGGTCTATTGGCCATCGCTGCTCGGTGTCAATGGAGTACGGATGGCCAGAGCCAAGAGGGCGGTGCCGGATCACGGCGCATCCTCCCCCGCCAGGCCGAGTTCCACCGCAAGACGAACGTACATCGCGTGCGTCCACAGCAACGGGTTTGCTACTGGGCCCCACCGGTCAATCCACTCCTGGCGTCGGGATGCATCGAGAAGATGTCCTGGGACCTGTTCCGGCATCCAACCATTGTCGTTCACGGTTGCGCCGGCCCAATTCAGCTGCTCCAGTGCACGATCGTGGAACCCTGCAGCTTCAAACGCAAGGCCCAGCATGCAACTGAGCAGCGGCCATTGGCCGCCGCCAAAGAAGGTATCGGCGAGGTAGCGATGCACCCCGCCGCCAACGTTGAGCTGCCTGTCGATCTCCTCAATCGTGGAGAGCCCGATGGCACTTGTCGGTTCGACCGCTTGAAGTGGATACACCGCGGCAAGCAGGCTCGCATCAACATCCTCGCTCCCCACCCACTTGGCCAAGTGTCCGTTGGTTAGCCCTCGATCGAGGACGAACTGAGATGCGGAGAGCGCCGTTGCCTTTGCCAGCGCGGCTCGCTTTTCGCCCAGAATCCCGGTGTCCGAAATTGCGTTCATGCCCGCCGCGATGCAACCCAGCGTCGAAACGTGAACCTCGCCTGGATTCTCCTCCCACCAATCAAAGCACGGACGGCTCCACGAGCTCGCAAGGTAATCAACTGTCAGCTCGATCGCATATCGCCACCGGTCGAGCGAAACCTTGTGACGACGTGAGTGTTCGGTTACGGCCCAAAGCCAGGTGCCATATCCATCAAGCTGGAAGTCCCACCAGTCGTCATCGCCATCGCCACCGGCAAGCGTGAACCGAGTAGGGAGCATGTCACGGTCAGGAACCGGATTCCCGTTCGCCTCTGCTGTGACAATGCGACTCACAACATCTGCCCGCGCTTCGAGAACTCCCGAACACCAGTCAAAGAACCGGTTCGCGGACTCGACCTCCCCCGCTGAAGAAACTCCGTCTGCGATGAAGGCCCCGTCCCGGAACCAGCAATACCCGCGGTATGCCGAGAAGGTTGGGCTCGCCGGGTAGGCACCGGACTTGTCTTGAAGTTCGACGATGAGTCGCACACTCGACTGAACGAGTCTCGCAACCTCAGCGTCCTCGACGTGACCGATCTCACTCGGCAGATTAGGCATTTCAGAAATCTCCCCATTGTGCACCGTAATGGTGCTGATGACGTAGGGGGTCCCGAGGCCGAGGCGGCCTCGGGACCCAGCGCCCGGTTCAACGGGCGGATATAGCTACCGCGAGAATCAGCCTCCAGCGAGAACCGCGTTGATACGGGTTTCTGCGGAGTCGAGCGCCTGCTCGACGGTCTTGCGACCGGCCTGTGCTTCGACGAGTTCCTCGCCCATGATGTCCTGCATCTCACTCTGGCCTGTTGCCACGACCGGTGGCAACGCGATCCCGTCGAGCGAATCGAACACAGCCTTGCGGTTTGCCGGCGCACCCTTGTCCAGGTAAGTCGCCAGTTTCGCCTCATCCGAGATCGGTGGGAGCTCCCAGCCGGAGTCGAGACGCGTCTGCACCATCGTGTCCGATGAAGTCATGAATTCGGCCCACTTCGTTGCCGCCGCAATGTTCTTCGACGTTGCCGATACACCGATCGCATTCGAGAAGACTGCGCTGGCTTGCTTTGTGTTTCCCGGTTCGACGGCGATATCCCAATTGAACGGAACATCCGCCACGGCACCGAACACCCAGATACCGGTGTGCATCATCGCGAGTTTGCCATCCTTGAACAGGTTCGTGTCAAAGTCGGCGGTGCCCTGACCGTCGGCAATCGTCGGCATGACGGTACCGCTCTTGTCGACGAGCCAGTGCGCAGCTTCAATGCCGGCGGGGGTATTGAACGCGACCTTCGTCTTGTCCGCGTTCAGGAACTCGCCGCCGTTCTGAGCAAGGGCCTTGTAGTACTCGTAGAAACTCACCGGCTGGTGGTCACCCCATACGCCGGCTTTCTTGTCCGTGAGCTTTTCCGCTGCTGCCTTCTCGTCGGCCCAGGTCCAGTCCTTGGTTGGGTAACTCACTCCAGCCGCGTCAAACAAGTCCTTGTTGTAGTACAGGACGACATCCGAGAACGAACTCGGCAGCGCATAGGAGGTGCCACCTGTCGAATACGCCTCAAGGAGGCTCTGCCGGTAGGCGGATGCGTTCTTAACCTTAAGCGGGGCCAGAACACCATTGGCCTGGTAGGAGGCGTAGTTGGCGAACTCCACATCAAAAGTGTCTGACACGGTCCCCGCGGCGAGGTCCGTCTGCAGAGCGGTCCCGTAATCGCCGTAGGGCAGAGTCGTCACCTTAACCTTGATGTTCGGGTTCTCGGCCTCAAAGGCGTCGACGATTTTCGCCAGGTTCGCTTCATTTCCATCATTCGAAATGAAGTTCGTGTACGTGATGGTGACCGGGCCATCGGGTTCAGCTGGTGTCGTCGAGCATCCGGTCATTACCAGAGCTGCGGCGCCTGCCAGGCCGACCACGGCCATGAGCTTGCGATTCATGTGAGTGCTCTCTCTTTCTTTGTGATGGTGCTCTCGGGGATCATTTGATACCTGAGCTTGCGACACCCTGAATGACGTACTTCTGGGCGAAGATGTAGAGCGCCAGCATGGGGATGACGCTGACGACGGAACCGGCCATGATGACGTCCCAGTTCGAGATGTACTGGCCCTGCAAACCGGCAAGTGCAATGGGGAGTGTTTGGAGTTCTGGAGAACGAAGCACCACCAAGGGCCAGAGGAAACTGTTCCAGCTGCCCATGAACGCGAAAACGACCAACGTGGCCAGTGCCGGGCGGATATTGGGGAGAACGACGGAGAAGAAAATTCGGAAGTGCCCGGCTCCGTCAATCGTTGCTGCTTCATCCAGTTCCCGCGGAACCTGATTGATCGCCTGCCGCAAGAGGAAGATGCCAAAAGCCGACGCGAAAGTGGGCAACAGCGCGCCAAGGTACGTATTCAAGAGCCCAAATGTCTTGAGTTCAACGAACAGCGGAACGATGAGAACCTGAAGAGGAATCATCATGGTCGCGAGGTACACGGCAAACACCACCGTCTGACCGCGGAAGGGAAGCCGGCTGAACGCGTAGCCTGCTGTTGAGCTCGTCACGAGCTGCACCACTGTCGTAATGCCGGCAAGCAGGATGCTGTTCAGGATGACGCGCCCAAACGGCCTCTCTTCGAACAGTCTGAAGTAGGCGTCAAGCGTCGGATTCTCCGGGATGAGCGCAGGAGTTGTTGTGAGGCTGGCGCCAGGAGTAATCGAGGTGATGATGGTCCAAAGGAAAGGGAAGAACATCAGGAGCGCACCGATGATCACGATCGCGTGCAGCCCGATGAAAGCCGTCAGTTGCAGAAGGTTGCGCCGCCGGCCAGGGTGAAAAACTGCTGTGTCAGCCATAGTTGACCCATCGTTTCTGGCCCCGAATCTGGATAACCGTGACTGCCAGCACGACGATGAAAAGCATCCACGACAACGCAGAGGCCTCTCCCGCGCGTCCATAACGGAATGTGAGGTCGTAGATCTGCTGCACGACAACCTGGCTGGCACCCGCAGGTCCGCCACCGGTCATCGCATAAACCTGATCAAACACTTGAAACCCGTTGATGAGCGAGATGACCAGCACGAAGAACGTCGATGGCGACAGCAGCGGAAGCGTGACGCTGATCGTGCGCCTCCACCATCCCGCCCCGTCCACTTTCGCTGCATCGTAAAGTTCGGGCGATATTGCCTGAAGCCCTGCCAGCAGGATGACCATGACAAAGCCGAGATCCTTCCATGCGGAGGCAAGGATGATGGAGGGCATCGCCCAAGCGGGGTCCGTCCACCACCCTGGTCCTTCGACGCCGAAGAACGACAGGACAGTGTTCACAATCCCGGTCGAAGGGTTCAGCAGCCAGCGCCACACCAGGGCAACGACGATCCAGCTCGTCACCACGGGTAGGAAGTAAATACCTCGGAGAAAGGATCGACCCTTGAGAGCGGTATTCAGCGCAAGGGCGAGCACGAGCCCCCCGACGTAGACAAGTGGCAGGTACCCCGCGATGTAGTACACCGTATGGAGGAAGACCTCGCCAGTTTTCGGGTTGCTCAGAAGCTTCGAATAGTTGTCAAATCCGACGAACTGAGGTGGAACCAACAGATTCCACTTGGTGAGACTGATCCATGCCGCGGCGACCATCGGGCCGAGAGTGAACAGGGCAAGTGGAATGGCGCTCGGCAGGAGAAATGCAAGCACCGTCAGCGCGTATTTGATTTTTCGCGAACGCGATGCCGAATCCCGCACTGGAGGCGTGTGCCTGAATTGGGGTGCCTTGTCGAGCAACGACGTCTGGGCGCTGGAGAGACTCATGGTGCGCCGCGAAGATGAGGGGCTGATTGCTCCACGAGGCGTTCGCGCACAAGGCGGCCCTGATCGCCGGCAATATCCACTGAGTCAAACGGAGTCGCCATGACGAGCGCCGCGGCCCCCTGCGCCCAGCTTTCGTCTTGCCAGGTTTCAACCTCCACCGCTACGCCCCTGCGGCTGGGCACCAATGCTGATCGGAACGCCGGTTCGAACCCGTATGACCAGTGCTTCCAGCTCGCGGTGCCCTCTCCGAGAATGATCACGATTTCGGGGTCAAGAGTGTGCACAATTCCGGCGAGTGCCCTGCCAAGCAGGTGCCCGGCATGGCTAAAGATCTCTGCGGCACCGTCATCATCGGCATCCGCTGCGGCCCGCAGAGCTGCGATGCCACCGGATTTGCTGATAATGCCGCCGCCGCGAGCGATCTCCACGAGCGGGCCTTGACCGACAAGAGATTCGAGACATCCGTGGTTGCCACAACTGCACAGCGGGCCGTCTTCGGCAACGGGGATATGTCCGATTTCGCCTGCTCCGCCTGCGAAGCCGCGCAGCACGACACCATCGACGACAACCCCAGCACCGACACCGGTACCGATTGTCACAACCAGGAAGTTCTCATGGTTGCGTCCCAAACCATAGAGTCGCTCAGCCACAGCGAGCGCATTGACATTGTTCTCCACGAGAACCGGGAGCTTCAGTTCGCGGCGAAGTGTTGACCCCAACGGAACCTGATGCCATCCCAGTTGGGTGGATTCGACCACGCCGTTACCCTGGCGGTCGACGGAACCTGGAACGCCCACGCCAATGCCTAGGAGAGGAATGTCTCTCCCGCCCGCAATGAATCGACGCAAAAGAGAGGCGAGGTCGGTCAGAACCGTAGTAGTCGACGCATCGAAAGGCTCACTCGCTGAACGCAATACAGTCCCGTCGATGCCGACCTCGACAAAGGCGACGTGGTCTGCGACCACTTTGACCCCAATTGCGCGCCCCGCGGAGGAAACGAGTCCGAGCATGCGTGCCGGGCGACCACCCTGTGACGGCGAGTGTTCAAGTTCCTGCAGCAGTCCGTCGGATAGAAGTTCGCGCGTGAGTTGTGTCATGAGCGCCGGAGAGACATTCAAGGCCCGGGCGAGATCAGCACGTGACGCTGGTCCGAGCGCGCCGAGCCGCGCCAGGATCGCAGATCGTGTGACATCCGTGCGTCCGGTCGAGCGAGTCGCCATGTTAAGTCCTTGAGTTCGGAACTACTTTGTTTAGAACTAAAATAACTTTAGAAGTAAGCACTGAACTATGTCAAGCCCGGCACTGACAGTCGGCTCCCTCGACAGGATTGCGCCGAATCGGCGAGAGCATCCACGAACGTCCCTTCGTGACGCCCGCTTCACGGGCTCCTCAGGGAGCAGACCAAAGCCCGCCCCGCGGGCTTCTCAGGGAACGAAACCGACTAAGCGGACTTCTCGCGGCGCTCCGGCTTGCGCGGCACAATCGTCGGCGCCGCATTCTCCAGCACCGCCTGCTTCGTCACGATCACACGGTCCACGTCGTCGTTCGACGGTACCTCGAACATGATCGGTCCGAGCACCTCTTCCATGATCGCGCGAAGACCACGGGCGCCGCTCTGGCGCAAGACCGCGAGATCCGCGATCGCCTCCAGGGCATCCGGCTCGAACTCGAGCTTCACGCCGTCGATCTCGAACATCCGCTGGTACTGGCGCATGAGGGCGTTCTTCGGCACCGTGAGGATTTCCATGAGCGCGGCCTGATCGAGCGGTGCGACCGTCGCCACCACGGGCAACCGGCCGATGAACTCGGGGATGAGGCCGAACTTGTGGAGGTCCTCCGGGAGCACCTCGCTGAAGATGTTGATCTCGTCGCCCTTGATGTGCAACGGCGCCCCGAATCCGATGCCCTTCTTGCCCGCGCGGTGGGAAATGATTTCCTCAAGACCTGCGAAAGCGCCAGCGACGATGAACAGCACATTCGTCGTGTCGATCTGGATGAACTCCTGGTGCGGATGCTTGCGGCCGCCCTGCGGCGGAACCGAGGCGACAGTGCCTTCGAGAATTTTCAGCAGCGCCTGCTGCACGCCCTCCCCCGACACGTCGCGGGTGATCGACGGGTTCTCGGCCTTTCGCGCGATCTTGTCGATCTCGTCAATGTAGATGATGCCGGTCTCCGCGCGCTTCACGTCGTAGTCGGCGGCCTGAATGAGCTTCAGGAGTATATTCTCGACATCCTCGCCTACATAGCCGGCCTCGGTGAGCGCCGTCGCATCCGCCACCGCAAACGGCACGTTGAGGCGGCGGGCGAGAGTCTGAGCCAGATACGTCTTGCCGCAACCGGTCGGACCGACGAGAAGAATGTTGGACTTGGCGATCTCGATGTCGTCGCCCACGGATTCCGCCGGCACGATCGTCTTCTCCGCGCGAACCCGCTTGTAATGGTTGTACACCGCAACGGACAGTGCGCGCTTCGCCTGCTCCTGCCCGATCACGTACTCCTCGAGGAACGCGTAAATCTCCTTCGGCTTCGGCAGCTCGAACTCGCTCGCGGCCTCCTCGCCGGACTCGGCCAGACGCTCCTCGATGATCTCGTTGCACAATTCGACGCACTCGTCGCAAATGTAAACGCCGGGTCCAGCAATCAACTGTTGAACCTGTTTTTGGCTCTTGCCGCAGAACGAACACTTGAGCAGGTCTGCGCTCTCGCCGATGCGTGCCATGCTCGCCTCCCGTTGTTTCCCGCCCAATCCGTCAGGCAGTTCGCGCCGAATACTGTGCAGGTACGAGCCTAACCCGCGGCAGGGACAGTCGCTGCAACGTGACGATTTACGCCCTCGGCGCGCCGCCTAGAATGGAGGCGAATAATGTGCCCGAAATACTTGAGGTGACGTACATGACACGGTGGGCAAGAGTTGCCCGGGGAACCGTCGCCGCCACCGTCTCGCTCTTCGTTGCCGCGTTCTGGCACTCGCTGGCCGGCGGGCCCTTGCCCGGGTTCGCCGGAATCTCCCTCTGCGTCGTGTTCTCGGTGATCGCGTGCACGGCGCTCGCCGGTCGAAGGATGCCGCGAACACGCCTGGTCGCCTCCGTCGTTGCGAGTCAGGCTCTCTACCACGGGCTTTTCGGTTCGCTCGGGTCCGCATCCGTCGCTGCACCGGAAACGCTGGGGCACGTCCACAACACGCCCATCGATTTCAGCGCTGTTCCCATCCACGTTCATGCGGCCCAGAACATGGTTCTCGCGCACATCGGCGCCGCGATCATCACGATTGTCGTGCTGGCATTCGGCGAACGCAGCATGGCGGCGACCGTGCGTGTCGCCCGGAAAGCGATCCTCTCCCTCTTCCCTGCATTCGCGGATGCGCCGGGCACCCGATGGCTGGCACCGCTGTGCCCGACCGAGCCGAAGGGCCGCCTCCGCCTGCTATCCCGCATCGACTATTCGGGACTTCGCTACCGGGGTCCTCCGCCGCGCGCCGCCTTCTGATCAACGCTCTTTCGCGCAACCGCGCCGTTGCGCACCACCCACGTTCCGCCTGCCTCCGGCATGGCCGAAAGGATTTTCATGAACCGCACCGCCGCAATCACCGCGGCCGGGGCCGCCGCACTGCTGCTGACCCTTGCCGCACCCTTGTCCGCATCCGCCCACGTCACGGTAAGCCCGAACACGGCGCCAGCCGGCTCGTACGCGCTCATCGACATCACAGTGCCTAATGAGTCGGCCACCGCGGTGACGAACAAGATCGAAGTGACTCTGCCGACCGATACGCCGATTCTCTCGGTGAGTTATGTGCCCGTCGCGGGATGGGACACCGAGCTGGTTCGCACCACGCTCCCCGCACCGGTGAAGGTTGGCGACAACACGATCACTGAGGCTGTCACCAAAGTCGTCTGGACGGCGACGCCCGGCCACGAGATCAGCGCCGGCCAACTCCAGGTGTTTCCGCTGTCGCTCGGCCCTATACCGGATACCGGATCGATCGTGCTGACGGCGGACCAGACCTACAGCGACGGCACGGTCGTGTCGTGGACGGGAACCGAGAGCGGCGCCGAACATCCCGCCCCCATCATTTATGTGAACGACGTACCCGCTGGCGAACACCATGCCGAGGCGACGGATGGCGACACGCACTCTGACACCGCGGCCGCCGGCACCTCGGATGCCCTCGCGCGCGGTCTCGGCATCGGCGGGCTCGTCGTCGGCGTCATTGGTATCGTCGTGGCTGTGACCGCCTTGCGGAGAAAGGCAACGGTGTAATCGATGGGGCGCAGAATTTCCCGCGGGGCGGCAATCGTCGGCATCGCCGGAATCGTGGCCGTCGCCGCGGCCGTAGCGTTTGCCGTGCCTGCCGTGGCGCACAACTTCTATGTGTCATCCACCCCCGGCATCAATGAGACGCTCACAACCCTCCCCGATCAGTTCGTCGTCACCACCAATGACAACCTTCTCGAACTCGGCGGGACCGGCGGCGGCTTCTTCATGGAAGTCACCGGGCCCGACGGGCTTTACTACGGGGACGGCTGCGTAACCGTGAGTGGCCCTTCCGTGTCGACGCCCGCCGCGCTGGGTCCGGCCGGCGACTACACGCTGACCTGGCAGGTGGTGTCTACGGATGGCCACACGGTCTCCGACACGATCCCGTTCCGCTGGCAACCCGCCGCGGGTGCGGAGTCGACCACGAAAGGTTCGCCGACCGTGCCGACGTGCGGCGCGGGTGCGCTCAACTCGCCACCTCCTGCACCGGTGTCTGCCGACAACACGTCGACGGACATCCTGTGGATCGGCGGCGCCGTCGTGGCGATCGCTCTTGCCGCGCTCGCAACCGTTCTGCTGATCCGGCCGCGCAGGAAGGCTGAAGAGCCAGAGCCGGACGACGAGTCGGGCACCGACGCGTAGCCGCGTGACTGAGTTGTCGGTGTGCGCGATTCGCACACCGGCAACGGTCACGGTCAGCTTGCGGTGATGGCCGCCGGGGTGTTCTTGCGGCTCGTGAGCACCTGGTCGATGAGACCGTACTCGAGCGCCTCCGCCGCGCTCAGGATGTTGTCGCGGTCGATGTCCTTGTTGACCTGCTCCGGCGTGCGGTTCGAGTGGTGCGAGATCGTCTCCTCGAGCCAGGTGCGCATCCGCTGGATCTCCCTGGCCTGAATCTCGATGTCCGACGCCTGCCCGTGGCCGGCATCGCCGGTCGCCGGCTGGTGGATGACGATGCGCGCGTTCGGCAGCGCGAGGCGCTTGCCGGGCGAGCCCGCCGCCAGCAGCACGGCTGCCGCGGAGGCGGCCTGGCCGAGGCACACCGTCTGAATCTCCGGGCGA
>JAHBXU010000260.1 GCA_019636315.1 Planctomycetaceae bacterium
ACGAACAACACTTGCCTCCGATGATCTGGTCCAGGCGATCACCATCGCGGACCATAATCACGGGTACTCCCCCGCATTTGGCACCTGGGGCTTCCGCCGCCGCGTCAAGAATCTGGCCCAGTTGGGCGATATTGCCAAGCTGTGCGCGTGGTACAGCCGGTGATGCCTGTGAGCAGCGAACAGGAGATTGAGAAGGCCGCGAGGGTGAGGCCGCGGCTTTCTCGTCTCGGTTGCTTACGATAACGATGACGTATAACGACTCATCGACCGGTCGCTGACGCTCGCGGCTCCGATGGCCGAACCGACAGTTCGGCTCATTGATAAGTCGTCGTCGGCGCGGCGACTTTGCGATACCCAAGGTCGCGGAGCACTTCGAGGACTTCACTCCATGTCGGAAACTGGCGACCACTGCGGCGTTTGTAGTCATCCATGGCCTTCATGAACTCGACTTCGGCCGGCTGGTAGTCGCGTTCGCACGTCGTCGGATCAATCTGCCGTCGACGTTCGACCTGTCGTCGCGAAGACGAGCGGCGCTCCTCGCCGGCAATTCCTTCGAGCTCATCGCTGCGTCGCTCGACAGCCTGCCGGCGCCCGGCACGGCGCCGATCCACAATCAGTTCACTCACAGCCATCGTCTGTTCAGACATCGGGGAAGGACCTCTGAGGGGGAAGTAACTCAAAGCATTGCGGCCGTTGGGCGCTCAAGCCGACGCCCTCCTGAAACCGCAGGTCGAGGCGAAACGGAATTCAACGTCTCCGTTCTGACAAATATGCGTTGAGTTTCTTTAACACGCCGTCCTTTCCGGTGGAATCATTCAGGAACATTCGGCAGACATTCCGGATTCGCGAATCCGGCCGGTCATCGCGGCATTGCCGATGGCGCCGATTGTGCAGGCACAGCACACAGGATGTCACTCCGGTGCTCCGCAAACATCGTGTGTCACAACGTCGTCTGAGAGGCCCGGAGGAAGTGCTTGTGATGCGGGAAGATGTTCCCCGACGCTTCAGCGCGGAAAGGAATACTGGCGATCCCCAAGACGGCCCTCGCCGACGCATCGGGTTTGGTCCTGTTCGCGGACACGCTCCGAAGAATCTGGAGCGGTGGCGACGCTCGCTCGAAGCTCCTACGGCATGCCGCTGCGCTTACGGGCGTACGCCAGATACCCGGCGAGGACGAGAGCCGCACCGATGATGGACATGATCCATCCGGCGGGGTCGCCCAGTTGTTTCCCGGTGAAGACGGAGGCGATCGCCCCGCCGGCAAAGGAGCCAGCCACGCCCAGGAGCGTCGTTCCCAGAAATCCGAGCGGCTGGCGGCCGGGGACGAGAAGCCGACCCAGCAGGCCGACGATGAAGCCGAAGACGATCCAACCGATGATACTTGCAAGCGTGTGCATAGCTGAAGCTTTCAATTGCGGATCTAAAACAGCGGAAGCACGTGGGCGCGTTCCGCATAAGCCTGCCAGCGCGCGGCAAGGTCGCGTACGCGTTCGGGTTGCTCATTCGCCAGGTCATGAAGTTCCGTCCGATCGTTCGCCAGATCATACAGTTCCCAAGCCCCCTCCTTCCCTTTTGCAACGAGTTTCCAGTTCCCAACCCGGATCGCGCGATTCGATTCGTGTTCCCAATAGATCGCCTCGCGCGGGAGTGATTCCCCTCGAAATGCCGGAACCAGGCTCAGCCCTTCACGCGGCGGGACGGCGTGTCCGTTGTGCTGCGTGGGGTATGCCGCGCCGGCGACGTCGACACAGGTCGCCATGATGTCGATCAGGTGTCCAGGTTCATCAACGATCTCCCCGGCACGATCGATGTGTGCTGGCCAATGGGCGATGAGCGGCGTCGAGATGCCCCCCTCGTGAACCCAGTGTTTGTATTCACGAAAGGGCGTGTTGGACACATTGGCCCACCCGCGGCCATAACCGATGTAGGTGTCGGCCGGACCGGCCATGACGTCCGGGCCCTGCCGCACCGGGAAGCCGTCTCGTGTCTGCCGGGGCAGCGCGTCTGGCTGAATGAATTCATCCGGCAACACGGCAAGCGTGGGATGGTCGAGACGCGGCCCATGCGGGCGGTTGTCATTGACGGTTCGTCCCATCCCCTCCGCGCAACCCCCATTGTCCTGCAAATACAATACGAGCGTATTGTCGAACTGCCGGGTTTCTTTGAGTGCGGCGACAATGCGTCCGATCCCCTGATCCATCGCATCGATCATCGCCGCGTAGACTTCCATATTGCGCGCGTCCCAGGGCTGATGCTGTTGCTCGTCCCATTCCTCTGCTTGAGGCGACAGCTCCCATTCCTCCCGAACCAGTCCCAGTTCGCGAACGCGTCGATTCCGGGCTTCTCGAATCGGTCGATACCCGTCGTCGTACCGGCCCCGATACTTGGCCATGTCTTCCGGCAGGGCGTGCATCGGCCAATGGGCGGCCGTATACGCGACGTACAGGAAGAACGGATCGCCGCTGCGCTGCTGATGGTGGTCCGCGATGAATCGCGCGGCATGATGGCTGATGGCATGCGTGTAATAGAACGTGTCCGGGCGGTATTCGGGATCGGCGAACGCGGAGAGAAACTCGTTGTCGCGTGTGAGCGTATTCGGATCGAAGAAACTGCCAGCACCATGGATCGTGCCGTAGAAGCGATCAAATCCGCGCTGCCGCGGCCAGTTGTGCTTTGGTCCGTCGACCGTATTGTGCCGCGTTACGTGCCATTTGCCGCACATGTAGGTTCCGTATCCGGCGTCCTTCAGAACCTCGGCGATCGTCACGCAATTCGGGTTCAGGTCGCCGCGGTAACCGTCGTGCCCACGGTCGTGCATCATGTGCCCCACACCCGCTTGATGGGGATAAAGCCCCGTCAGCAAAGACGCCCTCGTGGGACAGCAACGGGCCGTGTTATAGAACTGGGTGAATCGCACGCCACCGGCCGCAAGTGCATCCAGATGCGGCGTCTCGATTTCGCCGCCGTAACAACCGAGATCAGAGAACCCCATGTCATCGGAAAGGATGACGATGATATTCGGCCGCGGCGCTGCATCCGCTCCGAAGACGTGGACCGCAGCGGCGCTTCCCATGAGAGCGACAATCAACAGCAACGGCGCGGAACAACATCGCACAGGGCGGCTCCTTCGGTAAAGTCGTGCATTGGCTCGGTCGTCTCGCCCATCATAACAGAGCCGCCTCCGTGAGGAAGCGGCCGTGCGGGCATCGCCCGGACGAGTTCGAGATGCGTGCGACGCGGCGGATGGACTTCGAGGGACATCGCGATTTGATTGCACGTCGATCCGCTGATGGACGGGTCCGCGTAGACACGCAGGTGGACGTTTCCGCCGTACATCCGCTGCATCATTCGGAGCGTGAAAGCCATCAGAGACTGATTGAAAATCATCTTGATGCGTGGAAACTGTCATCCGATGCGTTCACGAGAAATGGGGAAGCAGCGATTCTCAAGTTGGCCCTCGCTGACGCTTCGGGTTTCCACCAGTTCTCAAACAGGTTTTCAGATCGGATTCAGGACTCCGGTCGTGACCTTAAAGTCTTCGTGAACCGTGATAACGAAGTCGACTTCCTGATACACTCGGACGCCCAACCGAGACTGTCGCTGGAGTATGGGATGATCCGTCACTCGCATGGACTTCAAGAGGCGAAGTGACGGTCAGTTGATTGCATTGGACGGCCTTCGGTGGGGGAGAGAGCCGCCTTCACGGCGCGACCGAAGGCGTGCGACAACAGGAGTCACCTCGAATCAGAATTCACCATGCTCACGGAACCGACGCCGACGCACAACGGCGATGAGATGGACCACGGCCGGCTGCCGCAATGGGGCATGGCCGACCTTCCACAGCCGCTCCCCTTTTCCCTGGGGAACATCGTTCGCACGATCGGCCCCGGCGCCATCCTGCTCGCCGGATCAATCGGCGGCGGCGAGTGGATCGTCGGCCCGATGATGGTTGTGACCTACGGATCGGGCATCCTCTGGATCGCGACCGTCGGCATCCTGCTCCAGATGATCTTCAATCTGGAGGCCGTGCGATACACACTCTATACGGGCGAGCCAATCCTCACCGGAATCCTTCGTCTCTCGCCGGGGCCCAAGCTGTGGGCTCGGTTCTATATTTTCGTCGCCGTGGCCCAACTGGCAACGCCCGCGTTGGCGCTGGGATGTGCCAACGTGATCTTCGCCGCCGCCATGCGAAGGATGCCGGACTCTGACGGCGCCGACGTGCGAGCGGTCCTCTGGATCGGCTATGCCGTGCTCGCCGTGATTGTGCTGTTGCTGCTGTCGGGGAAGTCCATCGAGCGACTCTTGGAGCGATTGAGCTGGTTCATGATCACGGTCATCTTCGGATTTCTCGTGATCGTGAACGTCCTCTTCGTGCCGCTCTCGGGGTGGATTGCGACGTTCAAGGGATTCGTCACCCCGACCACCTTACCCGAGGGCGTGGACCTGATGCTGCTGGCCTTGTTTGCCACCACCGCCGGATCGGGCGGCATCGGCAACCTGGCCATTTCGAATTGGGTGCGCGATAAGGGATTCGGAATGGCGGCATATTCCGGAGGTTTCGGCGGCATTCTGGCCACCGACCACGTTGAACTGGCATCCGCCGGACACGTGTTTCCCGCGACGCAGGAGAATCTCCGTCGCTGGCGGGGATGGTGGAACTATGCCCTGATCGATCAGGTCGCCCTGTGGATGGTCGGCTGCGTTGTCGGAATGTTCTTGAACGTCAATCTCGCGTCGTCCATCGTCCCCGTCGATGCCGACGTCAGTGGATACGCGGCCGGCGCCTTCCAGGCTCAATACATGGCCGAAAAGCTCTGGCAGGGCTTCTGGGTCTTGGCGCTGTTGAACGGCTTTTGGGTGCTGTTTTCGACGCAGATCGGTAATCTGGACGGGCTGACGCGGACGGTGGCCGACATCTGCTGGGCCGCCTGGCCGAGCGTACATCGCTGGCCTGCCAGTCGGCTCTATGCGTCGCTCCTGCTGGCCTTCACGGTTTGGGGCGTCATCGCCCTCGCGGTGGGTGAGAATGCGTTGCAGCTGTTCAAGATCCTCGGCATCGTTGCCGGCCCGATCCTGGCAGTCGCCGCGTTGCAGATTCTTCGCGTCAACACGCGTTTCCTGCCGCATGAACTCCGTCCACCACTCTGGCGACGCATCGGGTTACTGCTCTGTGCGGCTTTCTACGGAACGGTGTCGCTGCTGCTCCTGGGAGATCTCCTGAAAGGGTCGGGGATCTTCGGATAGTAGAAACGTTCCGGCTGCGTGTCGCTGCTGCTCTTGGGAGATCTCCTGAATGGGGCGTGAAACTACTGACCAACCAGCCTCTTGCCGCCCGCCAGCAAGAACAAGTGGCCTGCGCGTCGTCCATCCCTGCGGGTCGGTGTGAGTGGTTCCTGGTCCAGCAGAGGCCGGGCGAGCGGCTTATGGTGATCGACTACCACGGAATCCGCTCCCAAGCCGACGGCTCTGCCGTCGAACGATTCGGGCAACGCCGCGGATGCCCGGTGGCTCGTTCTTGAAGAGTCCTACCGCCAATGTCCGACGGCAGAGCCGTCGGCTTGGGAACATATGCGGCTCTCATGGTTGTCCGCGGTGCTCCCCGCACGGCTCCTGCCGAAACTGTAAAGATCAGGAAGATTCGACATCATCGGCGAACTCCATTCCCTGATTCGGGGTAAGACGTCGCCCGGCCATTGACCTGTCCCCATACGAGAGCAACAATGGAGCGACCCCAAGGGGGCGATCGGATTTGACTGGTTCACCGCAGGTTGAGGTGGCGTGTCGTGGTTGATCAGTTGGCCACGTAAAAAGCTGATCAAACAATAACTGCCACTGAAAAGCAGTTCGCAATGGCTGCCTGATACAGGCATCCCCGGCTTAGGAATCCCCGTCTGAGGAGTCCGACAGCCGGTCACAAATTCAGACTGGCCTCAGGTCACCGGCCGCTACGCCTGAGGTGAGACAAGTTGCAGCCTGGTCGGGACGTGGTTCTGTTTGCCGTACCACCCCCGACGAGAGCGGAAACGACAATCTACACACGTAGAGGCCTCAACCCAGGGCTCACAGGACGCGGGTTCGATTCCCGCCGCCTCCATTCCGCAAGTTCTTGGACAGCAAGGGCTTGCGGATTTTCCGTTTTCGCTGGCAGCGGATAGGCAGCGGAACCAGTGCCCGAACTGCCATTCGGTGGCTCTTTCTGACAGCGAATCTCTCCCCGCTGGCGTCCGCTACATCGCTGAGCGGTGGCACCTGCTTCAGCCGCATGTTTGCGAGGCGATTCTGACAATGGTTGACACAACGGCGCGTGAGATTT
>JAHBXU010000261.1 GCA_019636315.1 Planctomycetaceae bacterium
GACACGGTTCGGCTCGTGCCGACATCCTTCTGACAAGCAAGCCTCGTGCCCAACTGATGCGTCTCTCGACTCTGATGAAGCAGGAAGATTTCGACGGTGAGTACCCGTTCGCCGACCGATTCGTCGAACTCGATGGCCACCAGTATCACTACCTGGATGAGGGGAAGGGCCCGGTGTTGTTGTTCGTCCACGGCAACCCGACCTGGAGCTTTGCCTGGCGGCACATGGTCAACGCCCTGTCATCACAGTACCGCTGTGTGGCCGTAGACCACATCGGCTGCGGCCGGTCGGATAAGCCGCAGGACTATCCCTACACGCTCCCGCAGCATGTGACCAATCTCTCCCGATTCATCGCGTCTCTCGATCTACGCGAGATCACGCTCGTGGGCCATGATTGGGGCGGCTGCATCGGCATGGGCGCCGCCGTTGCGGCCCCTCAGCGTTTCGCACGGTTCGTCTTGTGCAACACGGCCGCGTTCCGCTCGACGCGCATCCCGTGGCGGATCGCCGTGTGCCGGATTCCTGCCTTTGGGGCGTTCGCAGTGCGCGGACTGAACGGATTCGCACGGGCCGCCCTGACGATGGCGGTCTCCGATTCGTCCCGCATGACACCGGCCGTCCGCGCGGGATATCTGGCCCCTTACGGCAATTGGGCCGATCGGATTGCCACTCATGAATTTGTGCGAGACATTCCGCTGAAACCGGGCGATCGAAGTTATGCCGCGCTCGCTGAAATCGAGCAGGGACTCAAACAATTCGCGACATTTCCCATGTTGCTCGTTTGGGGAGAGCGCGATTGGTGCTTCACGACTGACTTTCTGGCCGAGTGGCAACGCCGATTCCCTCAGGCTGAAACGGTCCGATTTCCGAATGCCGGCCACTATGTTTTCGAGGATGCCCGTGAGGCGTTGTGCGACCGTTTGCTCGATTTCCTCCGACGGACGGACGACCAACTCCAGGAGGTCGGTTCGGCAGTGCGGACCGATGGAAACAGGGAATAAGTCTGTAGCCGCATAGCGATCCGCATAGCGGAACTGACCTTCCCTGCTCGCATGGACATCGCTGGTCGGCTGTTCCTCACTCGACCCGCCTGACGCGACTGCATACGATGAGACCGTACGGCCCACACGACCGGCAGAACAAACGGTCGCCGGGGACGGTCCCGCATTTGACTGGACCACGACGAAGGCCTGGCTGTGTCTTCCATTCCACCACAGTTTGAACAAACCGTTCAGATGGCGCTTCCGGCGTTGAAGCCGGGAGGCCCTTCGCATCCTGCAGTCGCCCTAGTCGAAGGCAGCGATCCCGGACTGAGCCAGGAGACGCAAGCCCTTCTGGCCAACCGCTTACGAACGGCCTCATTGCTGTTGTTCGGGGGATTTCTGGCGTTCTTCATCAGGAATCTGTTCTACCTCGATACTTTCCAGACCACGGCCGAATGGGTGCTGTTCTGGAATCATGCCGCGGTCACGCTGATCACAGGACTGGTGGGCACGCGTCTGTGCGTCGGTTGCAAGTCGACCCGCAAGCATCTGAGGCTCGCAGAATTACTGGTGTTTGGCGGATCCGCGAGCTACTTCCTTTTGCTGAATCACGTGGAACTTGTCGTGTGCACTCAGGCAGGGTATCTGCCGCCCCTGGTGCCCCCCTGGTTCCTCCTGATCTTCACCTATGCCCTGTTTGTGCCGAATACTTGGCAGCGAGCGGCCGTCGTCATCGGAATCATGGCGGCCTTGCCCGTTGCTCTATTGACCGTCGCCCGCCTGACAGACGAGGCGTTTGTCCATGTGGTGAGCACTAATCCCCACTTTCGTGGGTTTATGACGACGGTCGTGTTGCTGATGGCACTTGCCGCCGTGATCGCCGTTTGGGGCGTCCAGACGATGGGCACGCTTCGCCGCACCGCATACGAAGCCCGCCGCATCGGACAATACCGGCTCAAGCGGCTGCTCGGCGCCGGCGGCATGGGCGAAGTCCACCTTGCCGAACACGTGCTGTTGAAACGCCCCTGCGCGATCAAGCTGATTAAACCGGAGAAGGCGGGCGATCCTCAGGCCCTGGCCCGCTTCGAGCACGAGGTCCAGGCAACCGCGAGACTCACTCACTGGAACACCATCGAGATCTTCGACTACGGCCGCTCCGAAGATGGAACGTTCTACTACGTCATGGAGTACCTGCCCGGAATGAACCTGGAGCAGCTGGTCGAAATGCACGGCCCGCTCCCTCCGGCCCGTGTCATCCATTTGCTGTCACAGACATGCGATGCACTCGGTGAAGCCCACGCACAGCAGCTCATCCATCGCGACATCAAACCGGCGAATATCTTCGCCGCACGCCGCGGACGGATCTACGATGTCGCCAAGCTGTTGGATTTCGGCCTCGCAAAACCACTTGCGCGGCTGGAAGCAGGCAGCCTGACACAGGAAGGAACCATCGCCGGATCGCCCCTGTACATGTCGCCCGAACAGATCATGGGCGCTGCCGCAGACGCACGCAGCGATATCTATTCGCTCGGCGTAGTGGCTTATTTCCTGCTCACGGGAAAGCGGCTCTTCGAGGACGCCAATCCCATGAAGGTTTTGATCGCACACGCCCACGAGACACCCGTTCGCCCGTCGGCGCAGAATGCCGGCATCTCAAAAGAACTCGATGCAATCGTCATGCAATGCCTGGAAAAGTCGCCCGACAAGCGATTTCCCGACGTGGCGTCGCTTCGGAGCGCACTCCTCCGCTGCGACGAATCGGGTCAGTGGACGCGGGAGGACGCGCGTGCCTGGTGGGAATGCCACGGGTGTCCGCACAAGAAAGAGCTGGACGATCAGATCTTCGATCAGAATGTCGCGGTGGCTTCGTGCAAGTGACGAAGACGAGTCGAAGGTCCATTGCGCTGCGACAAGCACCTCCCGTGTCGCCACCACGAGGACCCATCGTAGCGGCAGACGGTCTGCAAGATTCGAGCCCCAATTCGCCATGCATGTCGCTGGCGGGAGTTTTGCAGCGGCCCACTGGCGGGACCGTCCCGGCTTCCCGTGGTTCCCCCACGGTCAGCGGACAGCTCTCGCCCAATTTCTGATTGACGAATCGGAGGTTGCCGACGCCGTCCACCAGTTTCTTTGGCCCGCAACGCAGCCTCTTACCGGGGAACTGCGCCTTCCCAGGATCCGTCGCGGCCTGCCAACTGAAAATCCTCCTGATGATCGACTCGAAAGCTGACGACGTCTCCTTCGATATCGACGATGGTGACGGTGTGCTCGTCGATCTGTATGGAATCCCCAATCGAAAGCTCGATCTCTTGCGCTTGCACGAGGAACCTCCAGCGGTGGTCGCGGGTCGATGATGGGATTGTGTGACGAGCCGCCGAATCGATGCGGCCCAAGGGGCGAACTATAACGACTGGCCAAGGGCGTCGCCACAGTCCGCGATCCTCCCTCCATGATCATTCTGGAAACGCGTTTTCGCTGCCGATTTTCCATTGACACGACGTGCGGCGAACGTCCTGATCGTTATTCTTACGCCTGAACAAACGAACGCATTCGGAGACTGACCCACTCATGACCCCGCCGAGTTCCCCGCTGGACGTGCTGGTTGTCGCCGCCCATCCGGACGATGCCGAAATCAGCGTCGGCGGCACGATTTTGCGGTGCAGGGCCAACGGCCAATCGGTCGGCGTCCTCGACCTGACGACCGGCGAGCCGACGCCCCAGGGGACGGAAGCAATCCGTGCGATCGAAACACACGCGGCATCGCAGGTCCTCAATCTCGACTGGCGACACAACCTGGGGTTGCCGAACCGTCGACTGGAAAACGACCTCGAAGCGCGGCGGGCGCTGGCCGGCGCCCTGCGATTGACGCGCCCCGGAATCGTCCTCGCGCCCTATTGGGACGATGCACATCCAGATCATGTCGCCGCCAGTGCTCTGTGTGACGCGGCTCGGTTCTGGGCCAAGCTCTCTCGCACCGACCTTCCCGGCGAGCCGTATCATCCGCCCCGCATCTACTACTACTGGAGCGTCCATCTGCGAATTCATCCTTCTGCCAAGTTCGTCGTCGACATCACTCCCTTCATTGAGGACAAGATGGCGGCCGTCCGCTGCTATGCGAGCCAGGTGCTCACATCCCGATCAGCCGCGCCCCCGACACTGCTCGACGACATCCGGGACCGCGCCAGGTATTGGGGCTGGACCATCGGCGCCGCCTATGCGGAACCATTCGCCAGCCGCGAAGAAATCGGTATTCGCGATCTCCGCGCGTTACAATAGGACTATGCCCGTCACCGTCGAGTTTTTCGGAATCGCCCGCCAGCGGGCCGGTGTCGCCTCGATCGAGGTGGACGCCGGCAGCATCGGCGAGGCGTTCGACCGCCTCGCGCCGCAGTTGCCGCGGTGGGCCGACGCCTGTCTCGCACGAGGGCAACTCAAGCCGATCTTTCGGGCGAACCTCAATGCACGGGCGTTCGTCGCCGACCGCAATCATCCCCTCCGCGACGGCGACCATCTCCTCATTCTTGCGGCGGACGCGGGCGGCTGAACTCATGAGCCCCACTCCTTTCGGCTATCACGGACGCTACCTGCACGTCGACCTGACAACGCAGCAGCACATTGTCCTCGAACTCCCGCCGGATGTGCTGCGGCAATTCATCGGCGGCTGCGGACTGGGCGCCTGGCTGCTCCACCAGCACACGCCGGACGACGTCGATCCCTTCTCGCCCGCCGCACCACTGCTGTTCGTCTTCAGCCCCCTCGTGGGGAGCCCCATAACGACGTCCGCCAAGTTCGCCGTCATGGCCAAATCGCCGCTGACCGAGCGCATCAATGATTCCCTCTCTTCGTCGCATTTCGCGATCGCCGGTAAGAAGACCGGCTATGACGCCCTTGTCATCACGGGCTGCGCTGATCGGCCGACTTGTCTCGAAATTCTTCCACAATCCGTGCGATTCTGTGATGCGTCCGCGCAATGGGGATTGACCAGCCGACAGGCCGCTGGTGATATCCGCAAGCGGATCGGCAACCCGTTTCAAGTCGCCGCGATCGGCCCCGCCGGCGAGCAGTTGGTCCGCTATGCCACCGTCTCGCACGACGGTCGTCACGCCGGCCGCGGAGGGCTCGGCGCTGTCATGGGCGCTAAGCGGCTCAAGGCCATCGCCGTCACGGGAGATCGCCTCGCCCCCTATGCCCGTCCCGACGAACTTATCGAATACAGCAAAGAGCTCTCACGCCGTTCGTTCGGCCCGGCCACCGCCAAGTACCGCGAACTGGGCACCGTCAGCAACCTCCTGACGTTCAACCGAATGGGCACACTGCCGACGCGCAACTTTCAACAAACCGAGTTCGACGGCGCGGAGCGACTCTCTCCCGAAAAGCTGGCGACAACCCACCACCGCACCCGGGAGAGTTGCGCCGCGTGCACCATCGGCTGCGAACACATCTTCCATCTCCCCGCCGCCGCGAGCGACGCATCCTCACATACTATCTCCGCGACTGCTGGCCCCGGCGTTCGCATGGAATATGAGAATCTGTTCGCCCTGGGTCCGCTCTGCGGCGTGTCGGACCCCGACGTTGTGCTGCGTGCGTCTCAACTGTGCGACGAACTGGGGATTGATACCATCAGTGCCGGCGCGACGGTTGCCTTTGCCATGGAATGTGCCGAACGCGGCCTGATCCATGCCCCGGAACTGCGATTCGGCAACGGACCGGCACTGCTCGACACGCTCGCACAGATCGGCCGCCGCCAGGGACTGGGGGACTTGCTCGCCGAGGGATCCCGCCGCGCCGCTCACCACATCGGTCAGGGTGCTGCCGACTTCGCCCCGCATGTGAAAGGCCTCGAAATTCCCGGCTACGAACCTCGCACATTACAAACCATGGCGCTCGGATTCGCCGTCGGGACGCGCGGCGCCGACCACAACCGTTCGGGCGCGTATCAAGCGGATTTCTCTGACCACGTCGATCGGCTGCATGCCGTCCCCGACGATATCCATTGGGCCATCACGACGGAAAATGAAGCCGCCGTGATGGATTCACTCATCCTGTGTAAGTTTCTGCGAGGCGTCTTCGACGACCGCATGGCCGCGATGGCCCACATGCTGCAACTCATCACCGGCTGGGACGTGACGGGTGGCGAACTCCACCAGACGGCCAGTCGCATTGTCAACGCCCGAAAGTCCTATAACATCCGACAGGGCTGGACGCCGCAAGAGGATACCCTTCCCCGCCGATTTCTTGTGGAGACGGTGAAAGACGGCGCAAGTGCCGGCGCTCAGCTGACCGAAAACACTCTCCGTCAACAGATCCGTGCCTACAACCTCGCCCGCG
>JAHBXU010000262.1 GCA_019636315.1 Planctomycetaceae bacterium
GACGGTGCTCAACATGCTGATGAACGCTCCGGAACAGGTGCGACGCGACTTTCCGCAGGGTCCGGTGAACATCGCCACCGGAGGAGCGGCGCCCCCGAGTCGCGTCATCAGCGGCATGGAAGTGTTGGGTTTCCGGGTCTCGCATCTGTACGGGCTGACGGAGGTCTACGGGCCGTCACACTGGTGCGAATGGCAAAGCCAATGGGACGACCTCGACCCGGCGGCACGCATGAAGAAAATGGGCCGGCAGGGGGTTCCCTGTCTGACGATTAACGAACATCAGGTGGTCGATGCCGAGACGGGCGCCGAACTCCCCGAAGACAGCCAGACCATCGGCGAGATCGTGATGAAAGGCAACACGGTCATGATGGGTTACCTCAAAAATGAATCCGCCACCGCCGAGGCGTTCGAGGGGGGATGGTTTCACTCCGGGGATCTGGCGGTGATGCATCCCGACTATTACGTCGAAATCAAGGATCGGGCCAAGGACATCATCATTTCCGGAGGCGAGAACATCTCCAGCCTGGAGGTCGAGGAACTCCTTTATCAGCACCCCGCTGTGCTCGAAGCAGCCGTGGTTGCACGGCCGGATGACAACTGGGGTGAGACGCCGTGTGCGTTTGTCGCCCTGAAACCAGCCGCAGACGGAACAGTGACGGCTGAGGGGCTCATTGCCTGGACGCGCGAGCGAATGGCCCACTTCAAATGTCCCCGCACCGTGGTGTTCGGTCCGCTGCCGAAGACGTCGACCGGCAAGATCCAGAAATTCGTACTCCGTGAGCAGGCCTCCCGCTTGGCCGTCGATCCCTCATGCAGCCCGACATGAGATTCGTCCCCCCGCGGCAACACATTCCAAGATGCGGTCCAGGGGCGGTCAAATCACGACATGACTTCGCGGGCGCCATCCTCTCAAGCCACAAGGCGGGTGAGCACGCACGGGGAGCACCAATTCCGATATGGGAACCCGGAGATCGTCGTGGCGCCCTGCCCTCTAATCGCATGCAATGATGAAACGGACTTACCAATCGCGACCCCGCACGATGCGGCATGGGCGCGTCTGGTTGGAGGATCTGGGAAGAGATGACCGCACATTCGCAGCGATTTCATCGGTTTCCGTAACGTGCAACGGCTCGATTTCTGCAAGCCCGCCGTGCGATGTCAGAAATCCGTCTCCTGCACACTTTCGGATCGGCGCATGATCGCCATATACTGAGCCGCATTCCACCCATTGAGGGTTGGTGCATCCGCGGGGCAGGGCCGATCTCCGGAAGGGCGCCAGGGTACGATTTGCAGGCTTGCAACTTTCTGGGTGGTCTAGGTCACAAGAATGTCCGGGGCATCAGGATGGCCATGTGAGGCATCTTCAGCACGTCCCAGCGATTGAGAACCTTGCCGTCGACGTCTCAATGCACGACGGCGCGAGAGCACTCAATCCGCGACTGGTTCATCAATTGAGGAGTAAATCGGCGTGAATGCAAGCTTTGATGTTGCAGTCATTGGCAGTGGTCCCGGCGGCAGCGTGGCGGCCACGTTCCTCGCCCAGAAGGGATATCGCGTCGTCCTGATCGAACGCGAGACGTTCCCCCGTTTCCATGTGGGGGAATCCCTGCTGCCCGCAACGCAACGCATCTGGGAAAAAATGGGCCTGGCCGGAGAACTCGAGCAATCGGGCCACACGTTCAAGTACGCGGGCGAGTTCCGCATCGGCCACCAGCCGGACAAGAGCGATTTCACCTGTACAACCGGATACTTTCACCATATCCCGCAGAAGGATTTCACGCCGCGGCCATATGCCTATCAGGTGGAGCGGGCGGTCTTCGACAAGCAATTACAGGATTGCGCTGTCCGTCACGGAGTCACGTTGTGGAGCGAGACCTCTGTGACCGAAGTCCTCTTTGACGAACGTGGCCGCGCAACCGGCATGAAGTTGCGTCGCAACGGCAAGGAAGAGATTCTGAACACGAACTTCATCATTGATGCCAGCGGTCGCCGGGCCCTGATTGCAAACCAGTTGGATGGAGTCGTCCTCGATCCCGTGATTAAAACGTCCGCCGTCTTCGGGCACTTTAAAGGTGTGAGCCGCGATCCGGGTTGGCGTCAGGGATTCTTCAACGGCTACTTCGTTCCCAACGGCTGGATCTGGATGATTCCACTGGCCAACGATGTGATGAGCGTCGGATATGTCCAGAACAAGCCCGGTTCTGACAACTGGAGCAACAACGGCGAGGAAGTCCTTCTCGATGCGATCAATCGCTTTCAGTTTGTACAGGAGCGATTTAAGGACGCCGTGCAGGTCGGCCGCGTGAGGATGCTCAAGGATCTCGCGTATGAGACCAAGCAGTTCTGCGGCGATGGCTGGCTGTCGGTCGGAGACGCCAACTTTTTCGTCGATCCCCTGTATTCGTCTGGTGTGCAGGTCGCCCACTCGACCGCCGAATTCGCCGCGGAGACCGTCGACGCGTTCCTCAAGGGGAACCGCGATATGTCCGTCATCCGCCGCTACGAAAACTACATTCTGGACTACCGCAAGCGAGTGTTCCGACCCATGAGGTCGTTCTACCGCTGCATGCGGCACTATTATCCGATGTACCGATACGTCAAGCTGACCGGTCCGACGTTCAACCACTTCGACAACTGGTACTTCCGACGAGTTTGCGTGTGGGGGACCGGACAGTTTCACCGGCATAACTGGGCTGTGCAGTCGTTCGCGCTTGTGGGCAACATTTACGCCTGGATCTCGCCGAAAATTGGGTTAGGGGGATGGCCCAAGTACGACAAATTCAAGAATCCAAATCCGCCGATCCGTGTTCCCAAAGCCCCCGAGCTGGAGCACAAGACAGATGCCAGCGTGCTCACTGCCGGAACGAACGGGAAGCACATGCCGCAGTCGGAAGCCATCGAAATGGCCGCCCATTAAACTGTGACGTTCTTCAACGGACTGCTGGAAGCAGATACTGCCCGAGCCGCTCCGTGGAATGATGGTGTCATACGGTCGGACTCAGCACATCTCGCTTGAGCGGTCTCCGTACGTACGGCTGACGCAACCTGCGTTGGCCTGCGTCACGGTCGCCGCAAAGTCGGCGAGATAACCTCGACCGTGCGCGAGAGACGGCGGACGCCATTGCTGTCTGCGAGCGGCGAGCACGCCCTCGTCGACGTGAAGAGTGAGTGTTCCCGCCATCAGGTCGAAGCTGATCGCATCCCCGTCATCAACGAAGGCGATCGGACCTCCGACGGCCGCCTCGGGAGCACAGTGCACGCCGATCGCGCCGTGGGCCACTCCGCTCACACGCGTGTCCGAGAGAAACGCCACTTTGCCGTCCAGATCGGGCGTCGAAAGCGCGGCTGTCGCGACCAGGACCTCCGGCATCCCGCTCGCCACGGGCCCCAGATACCTGAGCACAATGATGTGTCCGGGTTGGATTCGCTTTTGCTCCACTGCGGCGACGACCGCGCGCACGTCGTCAAAGCATAACGCCGTCCCACGGAACGACGTGTCTCGCATGCTGGACACTTTGAACACCATACCGTCGGGCGCCAGATTGCCAAAGCAGATCTGCATGTCGGCATGCGGCTTGAAAGGCTTTCCCAGCGGGGCGATGAGCGCGTCCGAATTCGGTTGATCTGTCGGTTTCGCCTCGAGGGCGTCCACGTCCGGCACGTCGGAGAGGTTCTCCGCGTGCGTCTGGCCGGTGACGGTGAGGCAGTCGCCTTTGAGGATGCCCGCCTGCCAGAGGAACTTGAGCAACAACGGCGTCCCTCCAAGGTGGTGCAGGTCATACATCGTCTTCCGGCCCCGCGGGGCAAAGCTGCAGAAAACCGGCGTCTCGCGAAGGATGGGCTGCATGTCCTTCAATGTGAAATCGACCTCTGCTTCGCGGGCCAGAGCGAGCAGGTGCAGAATGCCATTCGTCGAACCGCCAGCAGCCGCGATGACCGCAGTCGCGTTGGCGAAGGCCTCGCGCGTGAGAATGTCGCGGGGGCGCAGATTGCGCTCAAGCAGCAGCCTCAATGCCTTTCCGACATCGCGGCACTCGTCGAGTTTGCCCTGCCCCACCGCCGGAATCGAACTGCTATAGGGCAGCATGATCCCCAGGGCCTCGCAGGCGATGCCCCATGTATTGAACGACGCGGCAATCCCGCAACCGCCGGGGCCGGGGCACGCCGTTCGGAGAATCTCCTCGGCCTCGTCCTGTGACATCGCGCCAACAGCGGCGGCGGCTTGAGAGTCATACACATCCAGGATCGACGTGTCTCGTCCCTTGTGACACCCAGGGGCAATGCTCCCCCCGGATACGATCAGTCCCGGATAATTGAGCCGCGCGAGGGCCATCGCGAAGCCCGGGCCGTTCTTGTCACAGCAATGCAGACCAACCATTGCGTCGTAGCTGTGCGCGCCGACGACCATCTCCGCGCAGTTGGCGATCACATTACGGGACGGCAACGACGCATTTCCCCCCTGCTGCCCCTGGGTGATGTTGTCGCTCACGCCAGGGGTTCCAAAGGTGAATCCCATCAGACCCGCGCTGCGGCAGCCCTCAACGATCTCCTGACCGAGGCGATAGGCGTGCATGTTGCACAGATTGCCTTCCAGCAACGGCACCCCAATGCCGACTTGCGGTCGATCGAAATCCTCGGGCGTAAAGCCGAGTCCGTAATAAAAGGCCGTTACACCGCGCTGCCACCCATGCGTCAGATTGCGACTGTTCCAGTTGAGACCATTCATCGGTTGCTCTTCAGAGGGTTGGTAACCGCCAACGCGCGGAGGACGCCAAGGCCTTGGATCCGCGCTGCTGGTAGGAAACGCATTATCAGGTGGTATTCCTTTACGCGAAACCGAAAACGTGGCGATCTTGGCGGCAAACGGCTTCACTTTCGCCGTTTCAGGATGATGAAGTACCCGTCGGTCTCGTCCGGCAGCAATTCCCAGTCGTCAGGATGTTCGCGCAGTTCGCGGACGTCCGCGGGGTGTTTGATCGTACTGTAGGGATGTTGCGTGTCGATGACGATGTAGTCGGTGTCGTTCGGGACGCGATGCTCGTAACCGGCCACTTTGCGAAGGTAGTCGCTGTAGTCGTAGGACCGTTCATGGTGAGTGTATCGCGGATGAACGAAGTCCGTCGAAGCCACACGGGCGCTGCGAGGGATGAGCGGTTCGACTTTTGCGAACTGTGCGGCTCGTTCTCCGGGGACATACAAGCGTCGCCAATAGGTCGCACGGCCCGAGTCCCAGAACTTGATCGAGAGCGGATCAATGGAGATCACGCTGCTGGTCAGCAGGGCACACCAGCACGCGAAACGAGCCGCCGGCAGGCAGATGTCCGATTGTCGCCTCAACAAGCGGGCCGCGTTCGGCAGGCCGGCGGCCGCCGCCCAAAGCACAATCGGGACGAGCGGCGCATGAAAATGATGCACGGGCGCCGGCGTTTCCAGGGCGATTTCATTCAGACACAACAGCATCAGGAGCGGTGCGCCGACCAGAAGCCGCGTTGGGGAAAGAAGCGGCGTGCCGCCCAGGGGGGCTAACACGCGCAACGCATACACGATCGTTCCCGCCGTCAGCAGTTCACCGAGCAACAGCCCCGGCCGCGTCAGCATGTTGATGACGATTGCCGTCGGCGTTTCGCCGAAGCGGCTAAAGTACCGGGCATAGTGCACCATCTCGCCGCCTCGGAACCAGGGGATGACGAACTTCACGGCCAGGAACAGGTAGAGCGTCGCCAGCACAGCGATTGTGGCGCCATAGATCCGGGCGGCCGCATCCAGGTGGCGAGCGTGGTCATCAGAGCCCGAAGCGCGTGAGCCGGAGCTCGGAGCGTGAGCAACGGGTCCCGTTTTCATCCGGCGCTCGTCCAATTGACCGGTCGCTGACGCTCGCGGCTCTGATGTTTTGAAGTACGTCGACAGGAACAGCCACACGCCGAGCGGGGCGATCACGATCGCCAGGTCTTCCTTGCCCGTCAGCGCGGCGACGAATAACAGAGACATCGTTCCATAGCGTCGGCGCTCCAGTTGATCGATGGCGAACATCAGGATTGGCACGCTGAACGCCATCGGCCGAAATGTTTTGAAGTCGATGGCGATGTCGAGGTAGTGCAGCGGGAAGTAGAGCAGTGTGGCCCACGCCATCCAGACGGCGGCCCGCTCGGAACTGGTGTGACGCCGCGCGATCCAATACACCGGGAGCGCCGTCAACGCCAGCGCAAACGATTGGCACAATTCGAGCAGCAGGTGGGATGGCCAGATGAGATATAGCGGAATCAACGCCAGGTGCAGCACCTGCAGGTGTTCGCCGAGAA
>JAHBXU010000263.1 GCA_019636315.1 Planctomycetaceae bacterium
TCTGGACGAAGTCGCAGATCACCAGATCGTATGCGTCTCGGTCAAGCAAATCCTGCGCCCGCTTCCGCAGAGGCACGTCGTAATCTTTGGCCACGTTGTACGGCATCGTCGTCAGCAGGTTTCCCGCCAGTTCCGCCAGGAACCTCCATGAGTCGCGCGGCGTTTCGTGCCACGGGACCGACTCGACCCGCAGGCCGAGTGACTCGGTTTCTTTTGCAAATGTCTCCTCACCCGGTTGCACATTGCACAAGTAAGTGACGTCATGCCACTCCGCCAGATGCCGCACAATGTTGAACGTCCGGATTTTTCCGCCGGTGTCGACCGGAAACAGGAGACGCTTCTGAAGAAAGAGAATCCGCATGGATCAGACAAACGCGCGGGCGATCGCCCCGAGCTAACGGTCGGAACCTTGAGTCCCATTCACGCCATCCTCCCGAACTGTGGCCGCATCCACTGCCTGCAGCAATCGCCGACGGATATGATGGATGACCCACGGCGTATGCAGCCGATCCTTCCACCCCTGGCGGGGACGGCGGACGTATGTCTGCAGCCGGCACACCCAATGGCGAATCATCAATGCCTGGTACATCAGCGAGTCCGGCGCCTCCGAACGCCCGTACCCTCTCAGGAAGGCGCGTTCCCAGGCGGCGATTGGCCAACGCTTCCACGGGAAATAAATCGGCAGCATTTCCAACCGATGTAAAAAGTACGTCACGTCGAGAAGCCGCTCGGCCGTATGGGTCTGCGTGAAGTCGATCCCCGTGAGAACGCGCGAGTCCCAGAGGACGTTGAATGCACCGAAATCGCCATGACAGAGGACGGGTTCCCGGTCGTGGGCCGTCGAACGGTCGACGCACTTTCGAAGGGCCGACAACAGCCGGCGCTGGTCGTCCGCGTTGATCCCCTTATATCCCAACGAGGCGATCTTCCTCAGTCGGATCGCACAGTATTCCACCAAATCGTGGGGACTCTGGTCGCCCACCTCCGCGCGATCTTCTTCATCCACCGGAAGTTGCTGAAAGGCGTCCAGCCAACGTCCCGCCAGAAAAAGCGCGCGGACAGACTCATGGCTCAGGTTGCGCCGATAGGACGTCAGCAGCAGCTTCTGCAACGGAACGCCGGAGACTTCCCGCGTGACCAGCGTCGCTTCCTCGGGCTGTGCCGCGATCAGGTCCATCCGTCCCAGCCGGCCGCTGAACCGCCCGGAATCGGCGATCCGCCGGATCACGTCGGCTTCGTGCCCGCATCGCCGACGCACCTGGTCGGCGTCCGCTTCCCAGTCCTGCGTCCGCGACTGCTTGACATACACGGCAACACCGTCGCGCAGCTCCCGCCGAATCACACTATTGCGGCGAGCCTCTTCTGTCGGCTGTGTGGACAAGGTGGAAGTCATGATCAAATCTGTGCCAATCTCACCATCTCCAACCGACAGTTTGCGAGCCGACCGGGGTCTGCCCGGGAACGGCTGGAATCATGTACGGTTGTTCCGTTCTATCAGGAGCCGTGTGCACTGTGTGCGGCGACTGCTCGATCGAACACTCCAGAAACGGATTCGGCCGTCCGTTGCCAGCTTTGCTCTTCCATCGTGTGCCGGATGGCCGCGCGGTCCCAATGGCGTGTCAGAGCACGATTCAATCCGTCGGCCGTCGCGGCAGCCGTTCGCTCGGGGAGCACCAGACCCAGGTGCGGTGCGGCGAGTACCTCCAGAATCCCCCCGACTCCGGTCGCGACGGCCGGCGTGCCGCACGCCAACGCTTCCAGCAATACGTTGGGAGATCCTTCACGAGAGGAAAGCAACGCGAACACGTCCGCAGCGCTATACCATAACCGCAGCTCTTCATGCGGGCGGCCTCCAACCAGACGGACCCGTTCCTCCAACCGATGCTGGGCGATCCGTTGCTTGATGACTCCCGTGAAGTCGCGGCCAAATCGTCCCGGTCGCCCCACAATCACCGCCTGAAGGTTCGGCCAGCGGTCGCTCAGCTCCGAAATCGCATCGACCAGAATGTGAAATCCCTTGAGTTCCAGACACTCGCCCACGGAGACGACCAACGGCCCTTCAGACGGCAGTCCGAGTCGGCGCCGAGCTTCTGCCTGGTCCACAGGGGTGAATTTCGCGCAGTCGATCCCGTTGGGAATCACCGTGACCCGATCGGGATCAGCCCCCTGCGCCCGCATCAACTCGCCGATTTCCCGGCTGACCGCAATGAACTGAGCGTGTGATCGGAGCGCACGACGGATCTGCGGACCGATGACCGGATACTCTGGAAAGCATCGCATATCTTCGCCGCGACCCGTCATGACCACTGGTGTGCCGTATCGCCGCCCCAGCGACATGGCCAGCACTCCATACGGAAACACCCAATGAGAATCGATAAGGTCAAACGGAAACTCGCGACGAATTCGATCGATGCACCGGCGGACAAACGGCTCCATCAGTCGCGGCTGGAAGTATCCGCCGATTTTTGGCGGCAAGGCGAACCGAGGACGTGCCACGCGAAGCCCGGCGATCGCTTCTTCGTAAGGAAACTGCGACCAGTGATACCACTGCTTGAGCAACTTCAGGGGCGGAAAATAAGGGATCGGGCTGACGACGCGGACCTCGTAATCCGGCAGATCGGCCACAGCGCGCGCCCGTTCCTTAACGAACACTCCATAACCCGGTTCCACAGTCGACGGAAACGGACCGCTCAAAACGAGAACTCGCCGCGGACGACCATTGTCCCCGCTTGGCGTCCGCCTGGACGTCGATCCACGTTCTTGACTGGCCGTGAGCTGCTGCATCGTCTGGATGCTTGTTCCGTGGCTCAAGGAGACTGAGTCGACGTGTGCAACGACGTCGTCGCCGCACACCAATGGCCGTTTAATTCCGATGCTTCTGCGACGATGCGCCGACGCATCCGCCAGACGATGTCGTCTGCAAACGGTGAGACGTCCGTCCATTCCCCGTCGGCCGAAGGGCCTCGCCGCGCGTTGTTGCCATGTGACACACTTCGACCGTCCATAACAACCGACACGTCGCACGTACTCGTCTTGAATTCCGAGAGCAACAACGCGTCTGTCGCGTCTGATTGACTGACGTTGACCGCCACGCCGGGCGATCGGCTGCCATAGCCGTCGCAATTCCAGCCGACCGGCGATCCGACTTTGCCTTGTGTCATCACGGTCACGAGTGCAGGCCCGGCCGATCGGAATGCCATGTCGGTGGCAGTTCCCACAATGCGGTATGCGGCCGGATCGATCGATTCAAGCTGGACGATCTTCGCAGCCGGCAATTGCCAGCACCACTCGACGCGTCGCGGGGATGTCGAGCGAATGCGATCCGCAATCCAGAGCCCCTCGCCGGGCCACACCAGCACGTTCCGTTCGACGACCACTCCTTCCCGCCACTTCGCCGTCCCTCGCGCGAACCATAACCCGTCGATCTCGCGGCCTTCGATCGGAGCCGGCGTTGTCGCATGAGACCAGGCCAATCGTCCCGCATCCCGCGCGAAGGAGACTCCCTCCACGGCGAGCGTGTTGTGTGCTGCGGCATCACGAAAATGCCGGACCCAATCCCGCTCACCGAAATAAAACGGCATTCCCGGATCAATCAGCACCGGTGCGCCAGCGTGAGCATAGAGCACCTGCAGTGTGTCGAGATGGCCATGCGCCGTGGAAGGCGTCGCGTCGGCGTGGAGGCCGTGAGCGATGGGGCCGGAGTCGAAACACAACCAGTCGCCTCCCTGCCGCGCGACGACATAGCCGGCATCCGGCAGGCAGGTGAAATGATCGGCCGATGTCGTCTTCAGTGCGTCCCAGTGGTCGATCCCGTCGCAACCCAGCAACCAGTACAGCTCTTCTCCGCACGCCATGCCCGGGCGTTTGAGCTGAGGGTCGTCAAACAACACGGCGCCCAGCGAACACAGGCTGTTGAAATCCCAGAAATCCTCATGGTGCACCGGAATGGCCCGCGCGGAGTCGACGTCCCCGATCGCTGGCCAGCGGCCATTGGGTTGCTGAAAAAGGATGCCCGTCCGAAATGCCTGATGTGCCGATCGTTCACACCGTGTCAGCGGAGTGCGATTCTGTCGCGCGGCGACAATCGCGAGCGACAGGAACCCGAGCGTGAAGTAATGATACCCCGTCGCCTGCTCGACGCAGAATCCGTCGCGGTCGAACTGCTTCGGCCCATGTTCTTCGAGGACGTCGCGCGCCTTGTCGCGCCAGCCACCGGCCGTCGGAAGATGCCGCAACGCCTGCGCGATCAAGTACAACCCCGTCGCCTCCCCCACAAGATGATTGTAGGGGCTCGAAAAATAAGAAAAGTGATGTTCCAGGTACGTGGCATGGTCGACGAGACTCGCGGCAATCCGGTCGAGATCGCCCTCACGCCAACCGCTCCAGTCAGCGAGTGCGGCCAAAGTCCAGATCCAGGAAATGGCCCGCACGGCCACCTCCAACCCGCTTGTCCAGTGCACTCCGTCGTAGATCGGATTCTGCTCGATCCAACTCGAGATCAGCCGCTGCGCCTGCCTTGCAAAACGCTCATCCCGCGTGAACTGCCAACTGCGTGCCAGTTCGGCCACGAACTGCTGGCGCCCCAACTCCCAGACGTACTTGACGTCGATGCCGTCGTCCGCCGCCTGATGCCGCGGCACATCGGCATAAAACACACAAGGAAACTGATGACCGGTTCGAGGATCGCGGTGCCAGTCAATCGCTCCCGAAACGTCGAACTCACATCCCAGCATTTCCCAGGAGCCGCCGATGATCGCGGCGCCTTTTGCTTCGGCGTGTGCGGCGAATCCCAAATGATGCGCCGGATGTGCCTCGACAAGTCGTTGCAACTCGGACGGTTTGGCCCCCGCGAGCAAGGAAGAACAGGATTCGAGCAATTGTCGCCCGTGCCCCGCGAGCGGTGAACCGTTCCTGCCCCGCGCCGCCAGCCGCCGCTCAACCCGTTGCCGCAGCACCGCGCGCAGACGGCAACGGATCTCCCGCGCGGAGGCTTTGCGAGCTTTCTGGATTGTTTTCAACAGGGACACAAGTTCACGCGAATTCGACTGTTTCACCCATCGAAGGCGAGGCCCGCGTTGCGATCGACGCCTGCCGGACACGGCCCGGCGTTTCGATCACCCGGCTTCAGACGTACCCAAACCGTTCCTGATAAGCTCCGGCGACCCGCAGTGCACTTTGGGTTTCCTCGGGGGTAATCACGTCTCGCCAACTTTCGTTGAGTTCGACGCGGAACGGCCCACGAAGCCGCATGCTGTTCCCAATCACGTGGAAGTTCTCAGGATTCACTTCGCTCGGCAGTCGATACGGTTCCACCTGCAGATGAGCGAAGATTTCATCCATACAGCGGTCTTTGTCGGATGCCAGATCCTCGTACCGCAAGGTCATCGCTCGATCCTGAGGCAGTCTGGCCAGAATCTGGTCCGACGCTTCTTGATGGGCCAGCCAACGATGAGCGGCGTCCGTCGCCCCGAGGCCCTTGTCCTTCATGGAGCGGACGAAAGCGCGGACATCCCGTACGACACGAATTACGCGGACGTCGATCTCGGGAACTCCGAGGAGCTTGTCGAGCCGCCCCGGACCTTTGGACGCATCGAAAAAGACGTCGGCGTGCTCCACATCAAGGACAGAACGTATAAACGACACGTTGACGGCGTTGACCTTACGCAACTGCATCCGAGGAAACACCAAGGCTGTGGCTGCTGCAGACTGCACCCAACGCTGCCAGCGGCGATTTGAATAACCATCGAATAGTCGATGCCAGACCGGATTCACGTACGTATAACCGTTCGACCAGTTCTCACTGGACATCTCAAATCCGTCCGCAGTCACCCGCGCGAACACCTCCGTCCAGAAGGGACACTCTCGCACGAGTTGTTGACACGAACAGACGAATGTGCCTGTCCCCTTGCGGCGTGTTTTGCGATTCGGCGCGGTTTCTCCCACGCTGGCAATTTGCGGATGGGTCGCCGCCAGGAACGACAGGAGCGTCGAACCGCAATAGCTTGTCCCCAGAAGATACGCGACGCGCAGAGGTCTCCGACGCGATGCCGGATTCGCCTGCACAGCGACAGTGGTCGCCGCCCCTTGGTTGATTACGGTGTTCTCGATCATCTTCCCGGTTCCCCGAACGCAGGCTACCTCTGCACCACGACGTAACTGCCGGCCGGAGGGACGTTGTGCAACGTGTCCTCGGGGTTTACCGGGACCATCATCATGATTTGCGGGCTGCCGCTGCCTCCGGAACGAACCGCGGGAGCAATGTTCTTGAGACAAAGCACCAGCCCGCCGA
>JAHBXU010000264.1 GCA_019636315.1 Planctomycetaceae bacterium
TGGGCCTGGGCCTGGACCGACTCAGCACACATGGGGCACGTTTTGAGCTGTGCGGGCTCTGCCGTCTGCGAGGGGACGGAGTCGGGCGTATGCAGACGGGGGCGGAAACTGGCGTCAGCTTTTGAGGAGGTGGACAGAGTCGCCGTCCCGCGGGCACGCGATTGAAGCTCGCTGAGAACCTTGTCGAAATCGGCGATCCAGAGTCGAGGAATGGCGATCTGGACGCCGTAGTTTTTTCCCTGCCATTCGAGCATGTCGGCTTCGGTGCCGGACTTGGGCAGCGGCGACCAGCCGAACAATGTCAGCCCGACGTCCACGGCGATTTTGGCCGGCGGCAGGAACGACAGCATGGCGACCATGCCGCGGAAGAAACCCTGCGTGTAGGCCCGGTCCGTTTCGTTGGCCAATTCACTCAGTTGCTTGCGCGACTCGAAGTAAGCCTGCGGGTCAAGCGTGCTGAGACCCAGGTGCGATACCCCCATCAGCCTCACGGCCTGCGGCTTTTGCAGATGCTCCCAGCGGATGAGCCCCGTGGTCCAGTGCGTGTCGATGAGCAGGCCATCTTCGCGAAGCGTGAGCCAGCCTGTGTTGCGAAGCATCAGCTTGAGCACGAGGAGGCCGCCGACGCCGAAGAATCCCCAGGCGAGGACCTGCGTCTTGAGGTCGGCTTCGGCGGAATCCGCCGCCAGGCTCAGGCACATGATGCCGACGCCGACATAACCGACCCGCAACAGGGTCGACAATTTTACTGGATAGCGGACAGGCTCCATCATCGCGCTCCTTTTGGAGATAGATCGTCCAAGGGACTCGGACCGCTCCAGCCAGAGTCTCACAGGCCCGTCCGGCTTTTTCGGAACCTGAAGGGTCCCAGTCGCCGCGGCGAGGTTCCGCGGAGTTCAGTCGTCCCTGCGGACCAGCGTCCAGGTTCACGACATCCGCAGGACAGGAGCAGGACGATCGTTCTTCGCGATCGCGAATTCCGGCAGGTTGAGAGCCGGGTTCCGGTCAAACAATAGCCCAAGCCGCAATTCCGGTTGCGAACTGCCTTTGCGGATGGTCCAATAGAGGGACAATTGCGGTCTGTCAACCGCCGCGGGATCGAATCGGCTCGGGGAAGCCGAGGAATCCGAGTGAGCAAAGCTTGTGGGCCATCTGGGGTCGATGGAGCCTGTGTCTCAGCCAATGCTGGCACTTCCGCCGGATGCCGGGGGAGTTGGCGATCTCACGGCGAGAAGGGGTGATTTTGCGCGCGACTGGCCTGAAAGCAGGCGTCCGCTGAGGGAGGGACGGTGGTCAGTTCGGCAGCATTTGACGGACTTTTTTGAGTTTCTGGGGATTCTTCGAGAAGATCCCTTCGTGTTGGACGTTCTCGACGTGGGTCAGTGCCCGACGGCGCTGGTGCGCCAGAGTCGCGGCTGGTGGGGATTTCTGTTCGACGTGAACTCAAATTGACGTAACAAGGCCAGGCATCCATGAACACTCACCAACGCGAACGCTCCCTCCGGCCGTGGGCAATGATCCATGCGGTGTTCGTTTCCGCCGCGTGTCTCACGCACTCACCGGTCCGCGCTGACGATTCCGACCTCGCAAAGCAGGCGTACGGCATTCTGCGGACGAAGTGCAATTCGTGCCACGGCGAGACGGTCAAGGTGAAGGGCTTCTATGTCCTCGAACGCGAGTCGCTGCTGGCGTCGCGCGGCGAAGACCTGAATCCTTATGTGGCCCCCGGAAACATTGAGCAGTCGGTGCTCTGGGAAGCGGCTGTCCGTGACGCCCGCATGCCTCCGGATAACCCGCTGTCGGAAGCGGAGCAGCAGATTCTGATCCGCTGGATCGAAGCCGGCGCCCACTTCCCCACCATCGTTCAGGAAGATCGGCCGTTCATCTCTCAGCGAGAGGTCATCGGCCAGATTGCCGACCACCTGTTCAACGTCAACAACGCCGACCGGCAGTTCCAGCGCTACTTCAGCATCGCCCATTTACACAACAACCGGTCCGTGGAAACGACCGACCTGCGGAAGTATCGGGCTGCATTGTCCAAGGTCGTCAACAGCCTCAGTCGCGAATCGGAGATCGTCGTTCCCAAGGCGATCGATAAACACGAGACTGTGTTCAACGTCGACCTGCGCAGCGTGGGCTGGGATGATCTGAACATCTGGGACAAGGTCGTCGGAGCGTATCCTTATGGACTCAAGCCGCAACGGGCCGAAGACGGGACTGAGGAGTATAAGCGCGTTGAAGAGTTGTATGGGCAGGCCTTGTTCGACGGGATCGCATACCTCCGGGCGGATTGGTTTGTCGTCCACGCCTCGCGTCCGCCGCTATACCACGTGCTGCTCGATATTCCTGAGACGCTTGACGAATTGCTCAAGGATCTGGACATCGACCTGAAGAAAAATCTGGAGAACAATCGGGCCCGTCGCGGCGGACTGTTCGAGAGCGGAGTGTCCCGACAGAATCGGCTGGTGGAATACCATCCCAGCCGCGGCGGATTCTGGATCAGTTATGACTTCAAGAAGAATGCGGGCCGCAGCAACCTGGCGCGCTTCCCCCTGGGTCCGAAGGCTTCGCTGCCGAAGTTTGAGAGCTTCGCCTTCGAGCATGCGGGCGGGGAGATCATCTTCAGCCTGCGGAACGGGTTGAGCGGCTACATGCTGGTTGACGAACAGGGCAAACGGATCGACGTCGGTCCCGTGAGCATCGTCTCGGACGCGGATGAAACGTCCGGCACTCCGGAAATCGTCAACGGCATCAGCTGTATGAACTGCCACAAGCACGGCACACGCCCATTCAAAGATGACATCCGCGAGAGCGACGCCATCTTCAATGATGAAGCCCGCGACAAGGTGCGGTCCCTGTATGCTCAACGGCCGGAAATGGACCGGTTGCTCCAGCAGGGAAGCGAGGACTTTCTGCGGCAACTGGAAAAGGCCATTGGGCCGTTTTTGCAAGTGGGCGAGGATGCCAGGAAGCCGTTTGCTGCAATCGCAGATGCTGAAGAGCCGGTGAAGTTTGTGGCACGGCGGTACGATCGAAACCTCGACCTGGAGACCGCGGCGCGGGAACTGGGTTATGCCGATCCGACGGAACTGGCCGGACAGTTGCGAAGTCTGAGTTTGGCGCAGCTCGGCCTGGGCCCGCTGCGAGCCGAAGAAGGAACCATTAAGCGAACGTTCTGGGATTCACGCGAGTCAAGCGTCTCCGTGTTTCAAGAGGCGGCCCGCGAGACGGGCCGCGGAGTCCCGGTCAATTGAAGGGCGTCAATACGATTGTGCCGCCCCGGTTGGCGGCGACGAACGGAAGTCGGTGGATCAGCGCGAAGTTCAATTACAGGCGGGAACCAATTCGATGAAAAAGCTCCTGACACTTTTGCCCTTGTTTGCGGCGTGCGTCGCCCTGGCGCCCACGCATACTGTCCAGGCCAAGGACTCGTTGAATAACGCCATTCAGGACATCTCGGAGGACATCGAGATTTACCTGAAGGAGAAGAAGCAGCTCAAAATCAGCATTGGTAACTTTGAGGGCCCGCCGGGTAACAGCTCCGGCCGCAAGCTGGCCAGTCTGCTGAAGACGGAATTGGCAGCGCGGAGCATTGAAGTGGCTCCCTTCTCGAACTGGGAAGTTCGAGGCGCATTCCAGGTCGACACGAAGGATGACCTCGCCAAGATCGCCATTCAGGTCCGCCTCGTGAACAGCGCGGGAGCCGAAGTTTCCGAGTTCCGCAAGCGTGCGGAGATCGCCGTGGACCAGCTCGAAGATGTGCTCGCCATCGCGCAGCCGGCGAGCTTTGACGGCGAATCCGCCATAGTGGAAAAGAACGAAAACGCTTCCGAACCACCGCCGACTGAGACTGTCACTTCGACAACGGAGCCGGTCGGGTCGGATCGGCCGGCCGCCGGCGGCACTCCTGCTGAGCAATCGGCAGCGCAGGCGTCGGATCCGCCGTCGACCACATCAAATCCGCCGGCAGCGGTTTCGAATCCGCCCGCTGCCGGAGGAACCCCCGCGACCGCCCAGAATCCTCCGGTCAGCGGCCAGAATCCTCCTGCGGTCCAGAATCCTGTCGTTGCGCAGAACCCTGGCGCCGGCGGACGTTCGACCCCCCCGGCGGCCCAGCCTCCGGTCGTGGGCACTGGGACGGGCTCCGCTTCTCAGCCGGTTTCGACGGGTGAAGTCCCAGGCGGTGAGGCGCGGGATGCCCGGTTGTTGGACAGCATTCGCACGGGAGGATTTCACCTCGTCAACCCCACGACGATGGCGGCGAGCTCCACCAGTCCGTACCACATTCAAGTCAAAGTCCGTCGGGCGGGTGCCTCGAATATCGAGCCGCTGGAGATTCAATCGGTCTCGGGGGGACTGGCTTTCTGCGATTTGCAGGAAGGAGATTTCTATTCGATCATCGTGACTAATACCGCACCGCACGACGTCGGCCTCGAACTCATGATTGACGGCGTGAACTCACTCTACTTCAGCGAGATTCCGGAGTTCACCAAAACCGGCAAGTGGTTGATTCGCGGGACCAACAATAACGGCGGTGTTCCCTATTCGGCCCGGATTGACGGTTGGTATCGCAACCCGCAGTCGGTGTATGCATTCGAGGTGACCGCGGAGCCGAACGCAGTGGCGTCGGAAATCGGACTCCCTGCAAGAATCGGGACGATCACGGCGACGTTTTACGGAGCCTGGGTGGGTAACGATGTGCACCCTCTGGAAGCCAAGTTGCTTGCGGAACTCGGGAGCGCGCGCGGCGATCGCGTCGGAACCAGCAAAGGGCCGCAAGTCGATGCTCAGAGCACAATCGTCGAGCGGCACTTTGGCAAATTCCCGCTGGCGTCTGTGAGTATTCGGTACGTCAATCCAGAACCGCCGCTGAACCTGCCGCCGCCCAACGCACCTTGAGTCGTGCCGACGTCGATGGCGCTGAGCTTGCACGAGTTTCTGTTTGCCTTGTTGGTAGACAACGCCTATGGTCTGCGCGTGCAGACTGCGAACTGAGAGTTTTCCCACCTGACCAAAACTGGAGGACACCATGAGAGGACTGCGACGTTTACTGATGATTGCGGCTGTGCTCGCGGGCACAGTCTTCACAGCCCATCAGGCCCACGCTGCCTACCGGCAGTACTATTCGAGCTGGAATTACTATCCGTCTCGTTCCTACTACTACCGGACGTACTACTACAAGCCGTACAACAATTACACCAGTTACAACTACCATTACTGCGTGTACTATCCGTCGCGGCCTCGGTACGTGTACTACTACAATCCCCACCGGGGCTACTACTGGGGTCGGTTCGACCTCGAAGGCAAAGATGGCGCGCAGTACTCCATCCTGAAGGAAGAGGACCGCAAGAGCCAGCTGACGGACATTCCGGAATCGGCGTTTCCTGAGCCCGCAGCCATGCCGGCCATCCCGGACTCCGAGGACGGTGAGAAGGTCGCGGTTCCGGAAGGTGTCCCGACCCAGGACACGCCGGCGGGAGAACCTACGACTCCTCCCGCCAACTGACAATCAGGGCCAATGGCGCCGCCTATCTCCAGGCGGCACGCCTATCCTTGTCTTCCATCGACAATCACGCGACGAGGGACGGCGGACGATGACCGCGGTCCCTAGTTTTCCGTTTGATGATGCCGCCCATCATCCGACCCTCCGGCAAACGGGTCATGGGCATCGGGGGGTGGTGACTCTGATCGACCGGAAGCGAAGACCTTTCCGGCCGGACCTCCCTCAGATTCCATAGAATCCTGCCTGCTGGACGTCCGCCCCACAAGCGGAGCAGTCCCTGCGATTGCTTCGGGTTACGATTCGTCTCGGGGGGAAGTATTATCGATTGATGGAAGAATGCGGTTTGTTCAGCGTTGTCTCTACGGATCGGCTCCGCCATGCGCGCGGAGGGACCGACCCATGCCAGCGCCAATCCATCGCGGCCATACGGCCGAGGAGCCATATCGTATGAGACCCATCCGCATGCCCCGATTCATGTTGTCAGCAGTTGTGCTGACGCTACTCGCCACGCCGGCGGCCGCTCGCGACCTGGATGACGCCCTTGATGGCATCGTCTCGCAAGTCCAGAGTTACCTGGTCAATCGCGGCGAAACATCCGTCACCGTGGGCACCTTCTCGGGACCGCCCAGCTCCAGCGCGGGAATACGCATCAAAGCTGCGCTCACCGAGCGACTTAAGAAAGCGGACGTTCAGATCGGCAAGCTTGCGCGGCTTGAAGTCCGCGGCAGCTTCGCCTCATCCTCCGAACCGAATCCCATCGTCCAGATCAAGGCC
>JAHBXU010000265.1 GCA_019636315.1 Planctomycetaceae bacterium
GTTTCCAATCCCCGGCCATCGGCCGTTCGACAGACAACAAGTATTTCCGCTCTTTCGGGGAATCCAGCGAGTTCAAACATCAGGCCGCGAATGCGAGCCACTGCGCCACCTTCGTTGTTGGCCGTGAATCCGACCTTGACCGGATAGCGATCGATTCCTTTCAAGAGGGCCAATTCCTTCAGACTGGGGAACGTGAACGCATAAACTTCCTGCGATCCTTCGCCGAATTCGATCATGTCGTCTGCAATGACGAAGCCGGCATTCTCCTCTCTGATCCACCGAAGCCGGTCGGCTTCCGCTGCCACTGGGTCCGCGTCAAATCGCGTGCCTCGATGTTCGGCAATCATCCTTTCCGAAAAGGCTTCCGCATCATCAGGGCGAAGCCGCTCAAGACCGTAGCTCAGCACACTGATTCTCACCCCGTTGTCGAACCGGACCTCCACCCATTTGTAGCCGTCGCACGCTTCCGGAATCGTCCAGCCGAGCTGGCCAATGTGCAGCCCTTCACCATACCGGCGCAAGTCTTCTGTCAGAATCACTCGTTCGGCATGCTCACAATCCCAGGCCAGTCGGCCATTCTCATCGTAGCAATGGACGAATCCCTCTCGATGGAGCTGGCAGAACGAGAGTCGAGGCTTTCCCTTCGATTTCTTGCGCGGCATTTGCTGACAGGATTCGTAAGGGGTTCATTGAATTTGCGTCCGTTGCGGACGTCCCCTCCATTACGTTGATGATCACTCCGCAAACACCAGGCGGATTTTGACCTCTTTGAAGCTCGCTCCGCACCAGTCGCACTTTTTGACGTAGGTGTCGTTGTCCTTCCGGCACGCCGGGCACACGATCAGCGCGTGATGCAAAACTTCGCCCGCCCGTTCGGCCTGTCCGCTGGAAAGCTTGCGGGGAACCTCGGCGTGCATCTTCCGTAGTTCCTGCCGCTGACCGGCGTCCGCCGGCTCGGATTCGTCCTTCACGTCGCTGATGCCGCGCGAGACTTCCGGCCCTTTCATCCCGTCGCGGAGCGGCACGCCTAAACTCACCGCGTAGCCGAACTGCTTCTTTGTCGGCGGCGGATCGGCCCAGGTGTAGTCGTCATACTTGCCGTATCGATCACGTTCCCAGGTGACGAGCGGCGGGACCGTAACCGTGTTGTTTTTGATCCGCCGTGCCGCCAGATCGGCCTCAATTTGCCGCTTGTTCTTCTTGACGTACCGCCGCGCACCGGCCAGAGACATTGAGGCGACCGGCTTCGGCTTGTCGCCGAACAGCCAACTCAGCAAGCCCATCGAGACCTCCCCGTGCGGTTCGGCCTCCCTGCAATCAGCGTTTGCGTGCGGCCGGCTTCTCCGTCGCGGCAAGTTGCCGTTCGGCCGCATCGTCCAATTGAATCCGTATCCAATCTGTCAACGTGCGACGGTCGGCAGCGGCGGCGCGTTCCCAGCGCTCTCGCTGTTCTGTCGTGAAGCGGATCATTAACCGCTCTGTTTTCACGTCATCGATTGGCATGCGGAAGATTCTATCTGCATGCTCTTGACGTGCGCAGCATGCGCTGTATAACTCTGAGATGACGGCTGTGCGGACCAGAACAGTCGTGACACAATCCATTCGAGCCGGCCCCAATCGGCTCATCTCTGCCCCTCGCAGTCTGGTCCCTGCGTAGGGGTTTTTTCATCGACCGGCCATGCCCGCGCGTTTCCGTCGCGCAGGGAAGCAACTCCCCACGGAATGGGGCGCTGACGAACTCAACCGGATGTTCGCCTCCGCGCGGACGATGGAAGGGGACGTCGCCGGGATTCCCGCCCGCTTGTGGTGGCCCGCGCTGCTGGCGGTCATCCTCGACACGGGAGCCGCACCGCCCGACGTGCTCGCCGCCGGCAAGGCCGACTACGACCGCACGCGCGGCACGCTCACACTCGGTCTGCTCGTCTACCGTCTGCATCCGCTGACGATCGAAGCCCTCGACCTCATCGTCCGCCACGATCACGATCGGCTGCTGCCCTGGCCGTGGGACAACGGCCGCTCGCCGTTCTACATCCTGCTGCGGCGGATGAAGCATCTGCTCTTCCGCGTCGACCTGCCCTACAACCGCACGAACATGTTCGAGCGACTGCGCGTGACGGCCCGCCGCAATTCGGACGTGATGGCCGAACTCGACCTGTCCGCCGAGGTCCGCTTTCGCAAGGGGAAGCCGCGGCTCCCCCGCGCCCGGGACCGCCGCCGCTGGAACAACAACGGGCTCAAACGCACAGAGGCCGAACGGTCGCCGGCGGGGAACGGAGTACAGGGAGCTGATCCGTCACCGAAGACGGCCCCGCCGGCGCTCTACCGGCTGCAAGCCGCCCGGCCGACCGACACGCTCGCCGAGTTCCTCGAACACCGCTACATCCCCGTCAAGCTGGCCGGCGCTTCTGCCAGTTCGCTGTACCAGCATCGCCGGACGGTCGCGAAGTTCGGATGGTACCTCGGTTGCGAACCGACGTTCGCGCAGCTGACCGACGATCACGTCGAAGGCTTTCTCGCCTGGCTGAAGGCGGCCGGAACGCGGCGGAACGTCACCTGCAACGGCTACATCGTCGTGCTGCTGGCGCAGTGGCGGTTCGCCTGGAAGAAACGCAAGGTGGACGAACTGCCGCGCGACGTGACGCTGCTGAAAGTCCCCAAGCACCTTCCCCGTGCCTGGACGCTCGAAGAACTCAGCCGCATCCTGCAAGCCGCTGCCGAGACCGGCGGCGACGTCTGCGGCATCCCCGCGAAGCTGTGGTGGCCCGCCCAGATTCTCACCTTCTACTACAGCGGCCTACGACTCGACGCGCTGATGCGTCTGCAATCGACCGACCTCGATTCGCAGACCGGCATCCTCAGCGTCCCGGCCGAACTGCAGAAACAATACACCGAACAAGTCTTCAAGCTGCCCCCGGACGTCGTCGACGCCGTCCTGGCGCTCGGCCCGCTCGATGCCCGCGAATGGCTCTTCCCGTGGCCGTACGACGACGACGGCCACTACGAAACGCTGCGGAAGCACTATCGGCGAATTATCAGCCGCACGGATCTGCCGACCGGGCGCTGTGATCTCTTCCACAAGCTCCGCCGGACGTCGGCCAGTCATCTCGCCGCCGCCACCGACAAAAAGACCGCCCAGGAACATCTCGGACATTCGCACCCGTCCGTCACAGACCGCTACCTCGATCCCCGCATCACCCGCCGGGTGCACGCTTCCGACGTGATGGAACGTCCGCAGTGGCGCGTCGTCCAGGATGACGACGCCGCATAACCCCTCGCCCAGAAAGACGCCGCCATGCCGTTTCGTTCGTTCAGCCCGTGTGCCTGGCCCAGGCGGACGTCTCTCCGGCGCGTGGACGATTTCGACCGCGACCGCATGCATTGGCGACAACGCAAGAGCGTGCGCCGCGAACTGCTGGCGGTCGACCCGCATTGCGGCTACTGCCGCATTCCGCTCACGTTGCAGACCTCGACCATCGACCACAAAATCCCGCTCTCCCAGGGCGGGCCGGACGACCCGTCGAACTTCCGGCTCGCCTGCCGGCGCTGCAACCGCCGGAAAGGGGGTCGCACGGTCGATGAGTTCCTCCGCTCGGCGCCGTCGTTCTTCTCCCGCTACCAACCGCGGCAACGGCAGCCGTTCGATTACGCCGGCCGACTTTGGCTCCAGGAAGCGGCCGACGAACTCCACCGGCTGCTCGCGTGGCACGGCAATCTGCTGACGATTGTCCGGCTGGTTGAGGACGTCCGCAGCCGCTTGACCGAGGACACGTTTCGGGAATGGGTCGCGGCCGAATTCGGCTGGACAGACCAGACCCTGCGGCGCTGGAGACGAGTGGCCGTCACCTTCGCGGCCGTCCGCGACGACGCCCCGCATTCGCAGTGGCGCGCCTACTACCAGCTTGTCCAGACCGACGTCCCCAGCGCCGCTATTGCCGAAACGATCGCACAGTTGAACGCGGGACACTCCATCCAATTGGCCGGCGTCCGCCGCCTCATCGAACGACACCGGAACGTTGCCGCCGGTTTGAATCGGCAGCAGGAACTCAGTCACGACGAAGAGAAGAGGACATCACATGGCAAGTATCGCTGGCTTCAACTATTCCGCGATCGAAGACGCCAAGACAAGGAAGCTGGCCAAAGAGCATGCGCGGGCCATCCACGTTCAGCTTGAACAAACCGGTAAGGCGATTGTGAACATCGGCCTGCGCCTGATCGAAGTCCATGAGACGATCGGACGGGCCAACTTTCAAGCCTGGCTCCAGGCCGAATTTCGCTGGTCGCAATCGGTGGCCTCGAACTACATGCAGTGCGCGCGGAAGTTCGGCGACCTGGATTGTCTCGCCTATCTTCAGCCGTCAGCCCTGATCGTCCTGGCACGTGGGAATGTCCCGCCCGAGGCGGTCGACGAAGCCATTGAACAGGCCGCCAGCCGAGAGATCGTCACGCACAGGCGGGTGCAGGAACTCATCGCCGCGCATACACCGGCTCCATCCCCGACGCCTGGCAGCGCCGCTCAAAACGGCGTCGCCGGCCGTGACCATGAAGACGGCAAGCCCGACGTCATCCGGCAAACGGTGCAACGCTTCGTTCAGGAACTGACGCGGGCCGCTCGGCGACTCGGACACGAACAGCGGGCGGAACTCGCCGGACAGCTTGTCGACCTGGCCAACGCTCTCCTGGCTGATGCGACCCAGGAACGGCCGTCGCCGAAGGCGAAAATTCCGCGCACCGCCCGTCCGTCAACGGACGGACGGACGAGTCCGAACGCGAAGAGCCTGGCTTCGACAGCGACGCGCTCCGGTCAGAACAAGAGCAACGGCAAACGACCGGCGTCGCAGCTTCGCAGCCCGGCCGCCAGCGGACAGGCATTCACGCGCATGGCGGATTCGTTGTAGAAACCCGCCCGCCATCCCGCACAGTTGAGGACCAGCAATGACACAACGCAAGAAGCGTCTCAAGCCGGCAGTCGGTTACGTCCGCATGTCGAAGGACACGCAGTCCGACTCCCCGGAACGTCAGCGGCAGGAAATCGAAGCCCTCGCAGCACGCGACGGCTACCGCATCCTCCGCTGGTATGAAGATCACGGAAAGACCGGCACGAAATCGAAGAATCGCCTCGGCTTCCAACAGATGCTGTCTGATGCCGCCGCCAAGGGGGACTTCTGTGCTGTGCTCATGTACGAGCAAAGCCGGTTTTCACGTGAGAACTTCCTGGACACAGCCGCCCATTGGAAACGTCTGAAAGATGCCGGCGTCAAACAAGTCACGGTACAGAAAGGCGAGATTTCTTTCGACACCGTTGGCGGTGCGGTGACTGGACTACTTGGCCAAATCGAAGCGGAAGGCGAGTCGATCAACATTGCAAAGCGCACGTTGTCGGGAAAGCTGGCCAAAGCCCGCCGCGGCATTCGGTTTGGCCAAGCGCCGTTCGGCTATGACCGCGAAGTGCTCGACGAATCGGGAACGGTCCTCAAACAGGTCCACTTTCGCGAGCGGTTTCAGAAAGCTCCCGGCTGGACGACGCGGCTCGTGCCGTCCGCCGACACCGAGGCGGTCGACGCCGTGAGGTACGCCTACGAGCAATTCGCGGCCGGAGTGTCGCGGCGGCGGATTGCCGTGGAATTGAACCGTCGCGGCGTGACGAATTCCCAGGGGGAGCCGATGTCTTCCTGCACCGTCGACGCCATTCTCAGGAATCCGGTCTATATGGGCGTATTCCGGTTCGGCCACGTAGAGGCTGGCGAATACGCCACCACGCGGGACGAACTGATCTACAAAGAGAACGCGCACCCGGCGATCGTTCCGCGCTCCCTGTTCAATCTAGTACAGCAGGTCATCGAGGCCACGAAGCGCAGCCGCGGCGTCACCGACGCCGGCCGCTACCTGCTGTCGGGCATCGTGCGCTGCATGGAATGCGGCGAACCGATGTATGGAGCCTGGCGGGTCGACGAAACCTATCCCACCGGACTCATGCTCTATCGCTGCCAGACCGGCCACGACGGCGTCAGGGAATGCAAAAGCCGGCCCTACATCAACGGCAACCACCTGGAGCGGATGGTCGTCAACCTGGTCGCGACCCACATTCTGTGTGATGCGAATCATCAGCATCTCATCGACGCCGCACGGCGGATGGCCGTACAGGAGGACGCGCCGGCTGTGGAAGAAACCCAACTACTCGAAGTTCGGCGCAAGATTCAGCGGGCGACGGAGAACCTCGCCGAGGCGGATGATGCGGAGGAGTACGCTGCCGTCAGCCGCGTCCGCAAGCAATGGATC
>JAHBXU010000266.1 GCA_019636315.1 Planctomycetaceae bacterium
GGCTGCACAGGATACCGTTGCCTGTCATCTCCCGCACCGGCGACCGCCGATGAGAACGTAACGCAATCGTCCCGCAATCATTAACAGCCTGTGAATCCTACTCAGACATCCAGACAAACTTTCCCCAGGATGCGTATTTTTGCTGCGCTAACTGATGACTGATCAGCGGATTCCTCTTGGGCCGCACCGGCGGGGACTTGAGCGCCATGCCGGCCTCCTGCGGCGTGCGGCCCCCTTTGCGGACGTTGCACGCCAGGCAGGCGCACACAACATTCTCCCAGGAATCCCCCCCGCCGCGACTGCGCGGGACGACGTGATCGAGACTCAACAGGTGCCGAGGAAAGCGACCGTCGCAATACTGGCAGCAATGACCGTCCCGCAGAAAAATGTTCCGCCGACTGAACTTGACCACATTGCGAGGAACGCGGTCGTAGCGCAGCAGGCGGACGATGCGCGGCACCTGGATCTCAAATCGGACCGTGCGTATCCAATCATCGGTGTCGTCGCGTTCTTCGAGATTCGCCTTGAGCTGGCTGATCTCCCTCCAGCCGTCGAAGTCATACGACAGAAACTGGTTCTGCTCGACATTGACGACTTCCGCCGATCCCTTCCACAGGAGAGAGAACGCGCGCTGGACGGGAAGAACGTGCACGGCCACATAGTGCCGATTGAGCGCCAACACGCTGACCTGCATCGCCGCCGTCCGGCGGCGATGCGGAAACTCATGCCCATTGCGATCGGTGACCGTCGGGAGCCGGGCCCCGGCCTTCCGAACTCGATTCCGCGGTGCGCTCGATATCACATGCCATCCCTCGGGGGCGACGGGGAACGCGACCTATCTCCGCCAATGACACCTTCAGGAGTCGACACATTCTAGTCAGACGCTGCGACAGCGACAACAGGGCAGGGGTCGCTGTGGGCAGCATGAAGTTCGTGCGCACCGACAGCAGCATCCCTTCAGAGCCCGGAGCGTGAGCGACGGGATATTAGGAGTTGTCTTGTTCCTGTGATGTCCCGTCGCCCACGCTCCGGGGTTCCGAAATCTGGATGTCTGGCGATGAACCAGTGCCGGCTACAGACCCAGCCAGGGCAGGGGAGCACCGGGCGGCGGTAATCGCACCAGCTGCACCCCGGTCACATGCGGGTGGGCAGCGACTTCTTCCAACGCCTGGGGCGACGGTTCGTTGTCCAGATTCAGGACCGCAACGGCGTCGCCGCCGGGTTCGTTCCGTTCTCGCCCGAGCGCCATGTGCGAGATGTTGACCTGGTGTTTGCCGAACGTCGTCCCGATCGCACCGATGAGTCCCGGCACATCAAGATGCCGGTAGACAAGCATCAGACCGTCGAGGTACGCATCCAGTTGATACTCACCCAGCCGCACCAGCCGCAGGAAATCGTTCCCGAACATCGTCCCTGCTGCGCGAAGTTCGCCGCTGTCGCTCTCGACCGTCGCCGAGACGAGCGTCGAGAACGCCCCCGTTTCCGTCGACGCCGACTCGGTGATGCGGATGCCCCGCTCACGGGCCATCATCTCGGCGTTGATGATGTTCACGTTGTCCTCCAGCGCCGTCGCCAGCAGCCCCGACGTGAACGCCGCCGAGATGAGTTTCATCGGCTTGGACGCCGCTTCTCCCCGCAGCGTCAAGTGAGCCGCACTGATGGCCTTCGCTCCATTTAGCTGGGCCAGCAGCAACCCCAGTCGATATGACAGGTCGAGATACGGCTTCAGGCCCGGCACCTCTTGCGCGGCAATGGGCGCCATGTTGACTGCGTATCGCACTTCGTTTCGCACAAGAAACGCACTGATGATCTCTGCGGCTTCCAGCGCGACCTGCTCCTGAGCTTCGTCGGTCGACGCCCCCAGGTGCGGCGTACAAAGAACCTGCGGAAGCGTCCGCAGCCGCGCGTCTTTGGCGAGTGGCTCTTCGACAAACACATCAAGAGCCGCGCCCGCCACATGTCCGGATTCGATCGCATCCGCCAGTGCCGTCTCGTCGACGATGCCGCCTCGAGCGCAGTTGATGATCCGAATCCCTCGCTTGCAGTTTTGCAACCGCTCCGCGTTGATCAGCCCCCGCGTCTCGTCCGTCAGAGGCGTGTGCACCGTCAGATAATCGCACCGCGGGATCAGTTCATCCACATTGCGGTACAGCTCAATTCCGTGTTCGGCCGCCCTCTCCGCTGAGAGGAACGGATCATAGCCGACGACCGTCATCTCCAGTCCGCGGCACCGCTTGGCCACGGACAGTCCGATCCGCCCCAGCCCGACAACGCCGATCGTCTTGCCGGCCAGTTGCGTCCCGGTGAACGATTTGCGGTCCCAACGCCCTTCCCGCATGCTTTGCGATGCCGGGCCGATGTTCCGCGACAGGGCCATCAGCATGGCAATCGTGTGCTCGGCGGTGCTGGTCGTGTTGCCGGCCGGAGTGTTCATCACCACGATGCCGGCCCGCGTGGCCGCCGGCAGATCGATGTTATCGACGCCGACACCGGCCCGCACGATGACCTTGAGCCGCTTTTGCCCATCAAGCAACGCCGGCGTGAGCCGCGTCCCACTCCGAATAATGATGCCGTCCGCTTCCTGCAGCGCCTCCCGCACCTGCTCCGGCGTCAAACCGGAACGGACGTCCACTTCAATTCCCGGCTGCTCCCGCAGCAGCTTCAACCCGGCATCGGACAAACTATCAGTAATCAGCACGCGAGACATGAGACGACTCAGAGAGAGAACGCGAGACGGACCAACACACAAGGCGTAGCATAGGCCAGTTTTTCCCGGAGGCAACGCCACGGGCCGCTGGCCAGTCCATTCGGATGTGGAACCAGATTCGGCACCAACGTTCGCCATCAACCGTTCCTGCCGTCAGCCGCCGTCAATCGAAGCACCGCGGCAAACTGCTCGACAGCGAACTCCAGATCCTCCCGTGTATGGGCGGCCGACATCTGACAACGAATGCGGGCTTTTCCCTGCGGCACGACGGGGTAGGAAAAGCCGATCACATACACGCCGCGTTCCAGGAGAGCGTCGGCCATCGCGGTCGCCTGTGCGGCGTCGCCAATCATGACCGGCACGATGGGGTGTTCGCCCGGCAGGATGTCGAACCCCAGCCGCGGCATCGCCGTGCGAAAATACACGGTGTTGTCCCGCAGCTGCTGCAGCAGGCCCTGTGATGGCGGCATCGTCTCCGGTCGACCGGATTGGGACGGCCGCCGCCAGTCCGCCGCCGAGTCTCGATTCGACTCTCCGGCCGAGGACTCTGCCTGGAACGCCGACGATGCTTCGCGTTCGATCAGCTCCAGTGCTTTGAGCGACGCAGCGACAATCGGCGGCGCGACCGAGTTGGAGAACAGATACGGCCGCGAACGCTGCCGCAACAATTCGATCACCTCCCGGCGACCGCTCGTATACCCCCCGCTCGCACCGCCCAGCGCCTTGCCCAGCGTCCCCGTAAGAATGTCCACGCGGTCTGTCACGCCATGCAACTCAGGCGTGCCGCGACCCCGCTCACCGATGAATCCGACCGCGTGCGAATCGTCGACCATCACCAGCGCGTCGTACTCGTCGGCCAGTTCGCAGATTGCCGGCAGGTTGGCGAAGTAGCCGTCCATCGAGAATACACCATCGGTCGCGATCAACCGGAACCGGGCCGACTCCGCGGCTTGCAGCTTCGCACGCAGGTCATCCATGTCGTTGTTGCGATATCGCAGCCGCTGCGCTTTGCAAAGACGAATTCCGTCGATGATGCTCGCATGATTCAGCTCGTCCGAGATGATTGCATCCTCGTCGGTGAGCAGCGTCTCGAAGAGTCCGCCGTTGGCGTCGAAGCACGACGAATACAGAATTGTGTCCTCGGTGCCGAGAAACGTGCTGAGCCTCCGCTCCAGTTCTTTGTGCACCCCCTGCGTCCCGCAGATGAACCGCACCGAGGACATCCCATATCCCCAACGGTCCAGCCCTTCCTGCGCGGCTCGTACGATCTCGGGATGATCGGACAATCCGAGATAATTGTTGGCACACAGATTGAGCACCTGCCGCGCCGACCCGTCGGCCACCTCAATCCGCGCTTCCTGCGGCGAGACAATCACACGTTCGGACTTGTAGGTGCCCCCCGCACGAATGCCGTCAAGTTGCCGGATCAGATGTTCACAAAATCGGTCGCATGCCATATCAACGCCTGCTCCATCAGACCAGTAGAACATGTTTGAGAACTGATCGAAACCCAAGGCCAGGTAGGGTGCATGGAGCAACGCGGAATGCACCGCAATTGCGGCCCCAACCTGTCTCGGTGGTGCATTCCGTTTCACGACATGCACCCTACTTGACTGGGCCACCCGGCGGTTTTTGAGCGAGTTACGCCTCTGGTGCTGATTTCGACCAAGCTAATTCATCGCAGGGTGGCCCGGCCGTAGCTTTGCGGCGGCCGGGTCGCGCTGCGACAGGACGCTCGTCACTCCGGGTCCGAATTTGCCGGAGGATCGTCGAAAATCGCCAGCCCAGCGTGTTTCGTCCAGAGCGTCCGCCACCCAGCCTGAAACGGCTGGGCCACCCTGCGCTCAAAAGCTCCGCCCGGCGTAGCGGATCGCAGCGCCGAGGAAGGGTGCTAATGCACCTGCCCACTCTTGGGAGTCAAGATTCGTGGCTTGGCCATTCGGCAGTTTCAATTTCTCACACTTGAACTCATAGCCATCTGTGTCATTCGGTTCAACAACGAGAAGAGGAACTTCGTGGCGGGAGCACAGTAACTGGATCGCTTTGTCCTTCTGTTGCACAGTGGAATTGGTGCGATGCGCATCGTGCAAGTCCAGCCGGATCGGCAGGATGACTGCGCCGTCTGGATCGGCGTCATAGCTCTGCGTGATGACCGCATCGACTTCGGTTCCCAAGAGCCTTATTTCGTCGGGCGTCAGATCATCCTTGTAGCCGAGCACATAGGATAGCGGGACTTGATGGTGAATCCCAATGCGGTAACTCGGACTGAGCGACTTGACAGCTTCACGCAGGATGCGCTCGCTGTGGCTGTGGACATATGAGCCTTGCGGAAAACTCACCTTGCGTTCAAACCAAGCCAAAGGCGCGCAGAGCAGTTTGAATAGACTTCCCATCGTCTCTTCCACGCGGAGCTGGGTACCGCCGTGTTTGCATTTCAGGACGAACCGATTCTGATCTTGCTCGATCAGCACCCAGAGTACGCCATGCTCGTCGTACAGCGTCTTCATCACGTCGCCTGGATCTTCAGTCTCAATCACGAGGCATGGCTTCTTGTCGGGATCCGCGGTGCGGGCGAGAATAGCAAAACAGGGGCGAAAGAACTCGGAAACAGCCGTATCCGGCGGCAGCTTGTAATTCCTCATGAAAACGTGCCGCCGAGTTGGCCGCAGCAACACCTCGTAGTCCGAGAATTGGTGCGCAGCGGCAACGATTCGGCGGTGAAGATCGTTCATGAGCCACAGATTAGCTTGGTATGGCATCGTCCGTCCTCTTGTAGGTGGTTGTGGGAGCAGAGATTGGGAAGTCGCTGGCAGTTCCAGCACCGGAGCCGGGTTCGCGGGTCGAAATCCAGTGTCGTCGATAGCTGTAGGACCTGTACTGCCGGTGAAGGCATATCCCAGGTCGATCAACCGTGACAAGAATGCCCCGTCGATCGTGTCGCCAGGAGCATATCCTTCAGCCTTCAGGAACGTGCTGCCTTCGGCAGTCACCTGAAATGTAGAAATCATGCTTGCCAGACGCGAACGGATGTAGACACCAGACCCATCCGCGTACTCGTGAATCCTCGGCATAGAGACACCAGACAGGTCTTGGTCGGCAGTTAGCGGAGCGGCGAAAGACAGGATACAACGCGCATCACCTCGACCGAAACCGACGACTTTTGCGGCGTAGAGCGAGGTAGGGCACATGGAGCAACGCGGAATGCACCGCGATTGCGGTTCCAACCTGTCACTGTGGTGCTACGTGCACCCCATTTCATTCCGTTGCGTTGAAAACCCCATTCTGGTCCAAGAGCCGGTGTGAGTGCTTTGATAATTGCTAGATACCCCAGCGGACCAATTACTGCACTTTTGAATCCCCGATGTGCTGCCATGCACACCCATTGTTGCCACGAGTTCCGGTTCTGCAGTAAAGAAAACTTCGGGGAAAAAAGTTTAGCTGGGTAGGGTGCATGGAGCAACGCGGAATGCACCGCAATTGCGGCTCGAACCTGTCACTGCGGTGCATTCCGTTTCACGACATGCACCCGACTTGACTGCAGATTCGA
>JAHBXU010000267.1 GCA_019636315.1 Planctomycetaceae bacterium
CAATCGCAATGACCGAAGACGCTGCGCGATACAGACGGCCAGTGACCTTCTATAACGAGCAACTGATGCCGATCGTCGGGTTGGCGAGTCGGGCCACGCTAAATCGTGCACGGGACAGGTGCATTGATAATGGATGGCTCCATTACAAGGCAGGCGCGAAGCGATCACCTGGAGTGTATTGGGTGTTGGTGCCAGCGCACGCCCAAAAGATGGAGGACACTCCCATCGACGAAGGCGAAGATTCCGTTCAATTTTTGAACGGAATCCGGACGGAATGTGAACGGAATGTGAACGGCATCCGGACGGAATGTGAGCGCCCTTCTTACCTATACCCTAACCCTAACCCTGAAGAGAGCGCGCACGCCGACGGAGTGGATGAGGAGATTGATTTGTTGATCGCGGAGTGGAACGCGCTGCCAGTTCGGGCAATTCGCAAGATAACCCAGAAGCGACGGACCGTGCTACGGGCACGATTGTCCGATCCGGAGTGGAGATCGGAGTGGCGCGAGGCCCTCGCAAAAATTCGTGTATCAAAATTTTGTGCGGGCTCCACAGGCTGGAAGGCGGATTTCGATTGGTTCTTGAGGCCCGACAGCATAACTAAAATCCTTGAAGGAAAGTACAATGATATATACATCAAGCAACCAACCCGAGGGCCTCGCACAGGTCCTGGACAGGTCTTCGACGGGCGCGAGCTCCAAGCAAACGAAGTCATCGGCATCTGAGCAGGCAGCACATCCGAACGCGCGGCAACTCGCCGCCGAGCAGGAAGAAAAACGAACTCGGTACGGCCGCTGGACGGCGCTCATAAAAGAATTTGGCACCCGATACGAGGATTGCCAATACGACAATTTTGAGGCGGGGACGGTCGCGAAGAAATCCGCTCTCGACGCGCTCGTGCGATTTGCCGATCGCATCACGGACGTCGCGAGCAACGGCGAAAACCTGTTGCTGTTCGGCACCGTGGGCACCGGAAAAGATCACCTGCTGATAGCAACGCTGAGGTCTGCAATCCGGTCCGGCCTGACCGTCGAGTGGCGGGACGGGAATCGCTTGTTCGGCGATTTGCGCGACGTGATCAACTCCGAACGCAACGAGAGCCAAGTGTTACGCGATTTCGTGCGGCCAGACATCTTGGCGCTGTCCGACCCGGTGCCTCTCCAGGGCGAAATCACCGAGTATCAGGCCGGCTGGCTCTGGCGGATCCTGGACACGCGATACCGCAACCGCAAATCAACATTCGTCACAATCAACATCGCCGGCCGTGCTGAACTGGTGTCGCGTCTCGGCGCTGGGATCGCTGATCGACTGATCGACGGTGCGTTAGCCGTGCATTGCAATTGGCCGTCGCACCGACAGCCGCTACGTCAGGGCGATTGAAGACACTCCCATCGACGAAGGCGAAGATTCCGTTCAATTTTTGAACGGAATCCGGACGGAATGTGAACGGAATGTGAACGGCATCCGGACGGAATGTGAGCGCCCTTCTTACCTATACCCTAACCCTAACCCTGAAGAGAGCGCGCACGCCGACGAGATTTTGATCTGCCCGTCCGGCAAAGAAATCACGGCCCATCCCCCGAAAGGCACGCCATGAGAACCAACACCCCCAGACTTGAGCGAGACATTTCCAGAGCCGTGAGCGGCTGCATATTGGTCGCACGCACGGACGCCGAAGCTCAGTCGGTTGTCGAGCGGCTCCTCACCCGGGGCGTGACCGTCGGGCGCATCAAGATCAAACGCGCATCCAGCCGGGTGTTCATTTACCCCCCCGCCACACAGGCAGAACAGGCGGTCGCCCATCCTCTCCCGGAGCAGGCGACGGCCGATCCCGTTCCCGAGACAGCCGCCCTGCCACCGGTTCCCGAGACCGCCGCACGGCGGCTTCCACCGCCCGTAGAGTTCTCCCAGTATCCGCAATGAGGCGCCGCACCAATGGCCATCCAGTCGCGATTCATCGACCGCCTTCGGCTGAGCGGGACGGCTCGCGCGAGTATCAGGACGTCTACCGGGTCATCAGCGACGATCCGAACGAACCCGCATTGAACGTGCGGACGGCGAGCGGCATCCCGACGCTCTGGCAGGCGCACCCCGACGGTGCGGCCATCTGCACGGGCCGCAGTGCACGCCGGATCGATGACAGCCGGCTCGTGTGGGAGGTCACGGCGACGTTCCAGTGGCGGCCGACGGACACGGATGACGAGGATGAGAACCCGCTCGATCGTGCACCGAAGATCCGCTGGACGTCGCAGCTTGTGACGAAGCCTGTGCTGAAAGACCGCAACGGCGATGCCTGCGTCAACTCGGCCGGAGACTACTTTGATCCGCCGCTTGAAGCCGAATACCCGCGCTGGATTGTCAACATCCAGTTCATTGCGACCGTGGTCCCAAGCGGCATCCTTTCGTATCCGGGAGCCATCAACAGCAGCAGCGTCACAATCGACGGCATTGCCGTGGCGGCCGAGCGGGCGCGTGTGGTGGGACTCGACATCAGTGAGATTCAGCGGCACGACACCGGCAGTGAAATCGTGCTGTATCGAAGCATCACGCTCGCCGTCGAAGTCCGGCATGCCAATGACGATCCATTCGATATCGAGGCGCTCGACCAAGGCTTCCGCATCAAAGAAGACGACGAACTCAAGGACATCCTGATCGAGGACGAAGACGGCAACAAATCGCGTCCGTCGTCACCCGTCCTGCTCGACGGCGCGGGGGGAAAACTCGAAGACCCGTCGCCGGAGAATGCCGAGTTCCTGACATTCGAGACGGTGGCGAGGCAGGACTTCACTGTCTTCCCTGGGATCGGCTCATGAGCAAGGTTTTTGGATTTGACGAATCAGGATTCGAGCGCGTCAAGGAAGCGACGCGCCGCGTGCTGGGGACTCCGCGCGTCGGCTCGCAGCGGCGGCGTCAGGTGCCTGTCGTGGGCGGCGGCGGGATCACCGTCATCCCCGGCGGCGGCGACTCCGAAGGCGGGTGCGTGTGCGGCGGCTGCCTCCCTGCGGGCGCTATCGACGACTGCAGCGAGATCGGCGAAGCGACGACGGAATTGTTGCTCGACACGATTTCCGTCTTCCCACGACTAGGCGGTGCGGCGATGCGCCCTTCGAGATCCCGGACGCCACGCTCCAGTTGCGCGGGGATGACCGCAATCTGCTGTGGCAAAAGGAGCGCCTCCTCAACCTGCTGATCGATCAGGTACCGGACGACGTCGACGCCATCGCCTGGATCGACGCCGATATCCTGTTCACGAACCCGGACTGGCCGGCCGAGACGCTCAAGGCCCTCGAAGAGCACGCCATCGTGCAGTTGTTCGACACGGCCGAGCACCTCATGCCGGACGGGAGCATCACGCCGATCAAGCGTTCGTGTGGCTGGCATTACGTGCATGACCGCAAGCGGTTCACGCACTTCGGCATCGCCCATCCGGGCTTCGCCTGGGCGGGACGCGCCGACTGGCTCCGGAGGCACAAGCTGCTCGACACCATTATCTCGGGCGGGGGCGACATCATGATCATGAAGGCCATCACCCGCGAGGCGATCCAGCACGAGCACAAGATCACGGGCGGCTGGCGACGGCAGTTGGACGAGTGGGCCTCCGCGGCACAGGCCGACGTCGAAGGCTCATTCGGCTGCGTGCCTGGTGTCATCCGTCATCTGTACCACGGCTCGATGAAGAACCGCCGGTACCTCGAGCGCTGGCGGTATCTGACCGATCACCACTACGACCCGACGCGGCATCTGGAGATTGATGCTCAGGGGCTCTATCGCTGGACGGAGGCCGCGCCGAAACGCATGGTGCGGCAACTGGCTCAATACTTCGCACTGCGGCGCGAGGACGCACCGCCGGAGCGACACGCCAGCGAGCCGGTCCCTGAGTTCACGACCGACTGGTTCAGCATGCGAATCCCGCAATGGGAACGGCACCTCAGGCCGCTCATGGGGCAGCCTGTCCAGTGCCTCGAAATCGGCTCCTACGAGGGCCGCAGTGCCATCTGGCTCATGCAGCGCGTCTGCACGCACCGCAGGAGTCGTCTCACGTGCGTCGACTCATGGGCGGGTGACTGGGCGTCTGCCGAGCACCGATTCACGCACAACCTCGCACCGCACCGGCAGCGTCTCAAGAAACTCCGCGCCCACAGCCACACAGCCCTGCGTCGCATGGAACGGGAGTCACTCGACTTCGTGTACGTCGACGGCAGCCACGAGGGCCGCGACGTGCTCGAAGACTGCGTGCTGGCGTGGCGTCTGCTGAAACCTGGCGGCCTGATGTGCTGTGACGATTACGAGTGGGACGGCGAGGGCGAGCCGGCGAAAGACGTCATGCCCAAAGTCGCCATCGATGCGTTCGTCGCGGTGTATGGTCCGTCAGTCGAAGTCGTGGAGAGGGGGTATCAGTTATGGCTCCGGAAACTGACGCCGAGTGAGCCAATTCCGGACGTCCCCTGAGTCATCCCGGACCCTGAATCGCGATTCTGGGGCATCCTGTGGCTGCCAATCTGGCAAACCTGAAGCGTCGTCACCTGAGCGAATCCCAGCGGGCCGATGTCGCGGCCAAGATCGAGAATCTTCCGCCGCATCGACCAGCAGTTAAGTCGGCAAATTTGCCGACTTCCCCGGAGGCACCCGTCACACAATCTGAAGCAGCATCGACCAGCAGTTAAGAGCGCAAATTTGCGCTCTTATGACGAGCCGCCGGTCACAACGTCAAACCGGAAGACACCAAGAAAAATCTAAAAAACGCTCGGAGTGCAAATTTGCACTCCGATGACGATCCGCCGGTTACGCAGTCAGAAGCGGCGTCGCTCCTGATCAGTCGCGAGGCGCCCCGGGGATGATTTTCCCGGGTGTTTGGGAACGACAACTGAGACTCGACGGCGCCTCATATTCAACCCGCTCCTCTTCAATTTCGATGATGGCCCTGTAGGGGTCCTCAGACGTCTCCTGAACGGACAACACCCGGAACTTGCGGCTCATCGGATAGATGATCTGATCGACATGGAACTTTTCTTTCGACATTGCTCGCTCCCGCTCGGTTGACATTCTGTTCGCGACCTGACCAAGATGAGAACGTCTGGCGGGAGTGGTGAGACACTCCCGCCAGACTGACCAGTCACCACCTGCATTAGAGGCGGCTATGGCTTTCGCCATTCTACCGGCGCGTGTGCGCCATTGCATCCGACGGTTGCTTCCGTCGGAACGCTCAACTCAGTACCGCGTGGCGCTGCTGCGCGCCCGGATTGTCCGCTTGGTGGGCGGACTGGTCAGCCGGGTTCAGCGGGGAGTTGTTCCCCGCTGCCCGGTTTCCGATCACCCCTTCTCTGAAAGGGAATCCGATGAACCGCGTATTGAGTTTTCTCCCCTGTGAATGCCAGCGGCGCCGACGGCGCATCGAGCGGGCCGAAGCCGTGTCGTCGCGGCTGAATGATCTGGTGGGCGACGTCATCGAGTCCGGCTGCCGCTCAATCGATCCGGAGGAAGATCCAGGGAAGCTGCTGTTCTGGTTCGCGCTCGAGATCGAACCGACGTCCGATCTGGAGCACGCCGCCGCGCATCTGGCTGAGGAACTGCGCTCCGCCGCCGCGAAGTGCCTGGAAGCCGCCAGGGCCCTGGAAGGGGGTGCCGCATGAGTGGGAAGCCTGACACGCACGGCCGCATGGGCGGCATCACGAAGGACGCACGCGACAAGCTCCTCAGCGGGGTGAAGGAAATGTTCGCGTGGCTCGGACCGAAGGCGGCCCGCATGACGGTCATGGAAGTGTTCGAGAAACATTATCTGGCGTTCGCCAGTCCGAGCCCCGTCACCCGCAGGCGGTACTACTGTGAACTGCGTCGATTCGAGCGTTTGGCCGATTCGCCACGTCTGTGCGACCTGAACCACGAGACGTTCCGCCGGTTCCGCGAACGGGCGATGGCGGAGGAGCTCTCAGCCTCTTCGATCGAGGGTTCCATGACGGTCGTCAAGGCCGTGACGCGATTCGCTCGGGACGCCGGCTGGATCAAGTCGGTGCCGCAGTTCGGCAAGCCGATTCGGATCGATGCGCCGATCCCGAATCCGGCGACTCTGGAGGAAATTGAACTGCTCTACCGTTTCGCCGACCATGCGTCGCGCCCGGCCAAAGGGAAGGTCGCTCCCGCCGATTGGTGGCGATGCTTCCTGTGTTTGGAGCTTTGGACGGGATTCCGCGTCTCGGATGTGGCGAGCCGGTTCGCCTGGGAGCACGTGCGAGAAGATCAC
>JAHBXU010000268.1 GCA_019636315.1 Planctomycetaceae bacterium
TCAGGCACAGGGGTGCCTGACCTACCTGACTCGTTGGTCCCGATGGCTGAACTATTCGCCAGGCCTTGGTCGATTGTTGGCGGCGTCCTTCAAGGCGCGCGCGAGTTCATCGGAGTTGCTGAGGGAGCGAGAGATGAAGATTCCGTCCCCGTCGCGGAATTTGACCAGGTAGCCTTGCGTGCGGCGGCGTCTCATTCGATGTTCCACCCAGAGGATGTCGTCCAATTGGCGGTGAACGGATTCCTCGTTGCGACAAAGCGTATAGGTGAATCGATCGTCGTCGAGGACAAAGTCTGAAATCCTCTGATACCAGCGACCATCGAGATAGAAGAGCAACGCCGGCAATACGAGCAAGGCGAGTCCCGCAGGGAGACAGATGGCCAGCGCACGTTCTCCACGCTGAATGGCGATAATTCCAGCGAGAATGCAGCCGCCCGCAATGGCGATCCACGGCAGCAGGAGCGCAACAAAGAGCATCAGTCCGAGCCAGCCGATGATTGACTGAGTCCGCGTCGTGGGACCAAATTGACCGATGAGCTTCATCGTCAGTCATGCAGCAAAATTAGCCAAGTAGGGTCCGCTGTGCGGACCGTTGGTTTTGGGAGGCATGCTATGGTCCGCAGAGCGGACCCTACTTGGTCAGCGGCTGTCCAGATCGAAAGTGATGACGTTCTCGCCAGGGCTGATTGTGACGCGGAGGAGGGAGTTGTCCGGGGAGCTGTATTTCTCGGGGAGAGGCTGGCCGTCGACGGAGCCGGCGATGGAAATCGCGTACTCTCCTTCCGCGAGGCCGTCGATGGTGAACTGGCCGTTGTCACGCAGGCGACTGCCGAAGAACTGGCCGTTGGGGAGTTGGAACACGATCGCCCCGTCGGTCAACGGACGACCGTTGACAGTGATCGTGCCGCTGACGTGAATCGCGTCGGCATCTTGTCGCGGCGTCTCGGTTCGCCACCACTCAGTGGCGTCGATACGGTCGAACTCGCCCTGAATGTCGGTTCCTTCATAGAACGAGAGCCAGCCGTCGATGCGGCGGGTTTCGCCGGGCGGGCAGTCTTCAAACCTGGGATCGGAATGCAGGCAGGGGCACTTTTCATTCGCCCACGCGCGATGGGCCGGCAGCCAGGCGGTGATGATCCACCGCGTTCCGGACGGATCGTGCCGCGCGACGTACGGCAGACGAGTGACGTTGTGGGCGTTGGACTGCTCGGTGAAGCCTTCGGCCCCTTTGAGCATCACGCAGTTCTGCACGCGGAGGTCGGTCAGCAATTCGTCCGTGCCGTTGGTGAGCGTGATGCTCATGCGGACATGATCGGGCTGCGGGACGATGGTGGTGTGAAACGCGATGCCGTTGGGGAGCAGGCGGTCGAGCGTCAGCCGTCCGTCTTCCGTCGTTTGCCATTCGAGCGGGTCGAGGTCGATGCCGCGCTTGGTCCACACCGTGGGGACGTGTGTGTGGGCCAGATAGGTCAAACCGAGGTTGGACCAGAGGGCCTCGGGGACGTCGACGACGACGTAGTCCGCGCGATCGGATTGCGGATCGTCCCAGGGGGTGAAGACGCTGATTTTGGTTTCTCGTTGTGGATCGACGGCGCCGTCGAGGAAGCCGATGCGTGGATGCCGCCCGCCGGGATAGGGAACGACATGCAGGCGGCCTTCCGGTCGCGCGGGCGCGGCTTTGGGGTCGATGTGAAAGCGAGCCTTCGCCGCAGCGATCTCCTCAGCGGAGAGACCAGTGGCGGCTGTGATCTCCTCGTCCGAGAAGCGGTGATGGCAGACCATGTTTTCGAGCCAGCGACGGAGCGATGCGTCGCTCGTCGGCCGCCGGGCGTTGGCCGCCGGCTCCGCCCCATTCACAGCCAGGCACAAGCCAGACAGGACAACGATCCCCAGAACAACCAGTCGTTTCTTGAAAGGCATGGTTTGCTCAACAACGTCCATGGGGCGGAGAGAAGATGGGCGACTTGATAAGGCCCATTGTACCGCACCTGATCGCCATGTGACCACTCGCGGCGGGAGACGCTGCCGGGTCGCTGCGGCGTTCGGCGGACGATCTGGACACGATCTGGCGATGACCATAGAGTCCGGCGCGAATTGCGGTGGACATTGGTTGTGATTTCCCGTCCTTGATGTGGAGACCGGATCATGGCTAGGCTCGCGTCGCAGCCAAGCGTGCTGCTCGTCCTCGTTGCTCTCTTTCCAACAGCCGCGCGTCCCGACGATCGGCCGGTCGTCCCGGCTCTGATTGTCGGTGCCGATCCTCCCGTCCCGTTCATCGTCCAAGGCATGATGCGTACGCCGGAGGGGAGCATTGGATTCTATGTGATCAGCGATGGACGACGGCAGTTGTGCGCAATCTATGACGCTGCCGATGGGGTCCCGTTTATCCTGTCGGACGATCAACAGACGCTGCTCTATGATCTGAGGAATGAGCGCATTATCCATGTGCCTCGGTGCCGCGGATTCTTGCGGATTCTCTGGAATGCGGGCGAGGCCAAACCTCTCGCCTTTCAATTCTCTTATCAGACAAAGGCAAACCTCGAAGAACTGCAGGAGTGCACTTGCTGGATTCGCATCGACCAGTTCGTCGACGCTTTGGCGGACAAGCTCGTGCGTGAAGAATCGGAACCCGGCGTCGAACGCTATACCGTCGAGCGACTGGAAGGGGGAACAGAAACTCTGGAAGTGAATACGACCGGCGAAGGCTTTCGGTTTACCTCAAAGCGTCCCGAGGAGAGTTACGTGGGCCTCGAACTTGAGGCACAATCCATCGGGCAGCCTGTGCCGGAGGACTTATTGGCGCTTCCGGACATCGATCGCCTCTCTGGCGAACTCCAGCTCCTCACAGCCGAGATGGAGACGTTTCCCGATCTCTATCGATTTCTGAAAGGCGGCCAGGCGGTGATGGCGAAATACGCACTGGCCGGCGGTTCCGAGCTGCAGACGATCGTCGGCACGACAATGCCGTTCGCTGACTGGAGTGCCCTTCGCGAACGGGATCGGTCGTTCGGTGCACGGTACCGTGCCGCCCTGTCGCAACAAGGCTTCGCGCTCCGACTGGACCCACCGCGTGAGCTTGAGTGATTGGCCCGCACCAGGCCAATACATTGGAGAACCTGTTTTCGCTGGATAGCCCTACCGGATGCGGTTGGATCGTACCACGACAGGACAGGACGCTTGACACTCTGCTTGCAAGGAGTCGACAGTTGAAGGCAGGCGGCGAGCGCCTCATCTTGTGTCTGCGGTATGGTGGCATGCTCTCACGTCGTTAGGCGGGTGAGCATGTTATAGGGGTGAATGCATGGCGACCCGGCGAGCGCCGTGCCATGCTGTGGCTGCGGAAGTATTTCCTGCCTCCCGTTTCCTCATGGCCCTTAGGATGCACTGATGAGGTACTTCACGCGAGATGAATTTGTTAGTACTGATGTAGATCCGACAAGTGAATCGTTTGCTGAAATGAATGAGTTGGCTGCTCGCAGAGTTACGGAGTATGAGGCATCTCTGGCGGCTGCGATTCCGATGTGGTCACCAACTGTCAAGGAATTTGTGTCGCAGTGCAAAGACTTGCATGACGCCGCTGTGCAAACAATACACCTGGACTTGCAGCGGGCAACTCTGGCGTTCCACACGTGCGTTGGTGTGATAGTGCTCTCATCAGTTCAGGAAGTACGAATTGAAGGTGAGGTGGATCAGATGGACGCGGGAACAGCATGGCTTTATGAGGAGTTTGTGATCCCGGACAATAGAAATCCTGCGAATGCGGGCTGCTTTCAGTTCAACGTCTTGTGTGAGTTAATGGAAGTGAATGTCATTGCGAAAACCATCGTACGCGTCCTGGACTAGCTAAGCAGGTGCGGGTGGCCCGATTGCTCGTCAACCGAGGTCGCGATGTGAAGCGATGAGGTGTGTGTCGGCCTCAGCGGAGATCTCTTATGTCGTCGGCACCTGGATCGCGTGCAATCTGGTCCACCCGCGACGTGCTGCGCGAGCTTGAGTGAAAGCAGGTGGGCGATCCTTGCTACCAGAAAAATGGCCGTGGCGCAAGCGATCCGCTCATTATCCTTGCGGCATCCCGAACGGCCCGCTTTGCTCGCCAGTGTTCGTCGACCGGGCAATATGCCGACAGAGCATCATCCACTGGCTTCGCTTCTTCCGGGCCAATTCTCAATGCGGCCTGCAGGAGGAGGAGAAGTGCTTCGCTACGGGACGAGATCGGTTTCACGCTCTTGCCGACGGCAAGTGCCTGGCTCAAACTCGCCCGAGCCTCCCACAAACAACTTCGTTCTGCCAGCGCCGCAATCTCCCAAGCCCGTACCGCCGACTTCTGATAGTCATCTTCGCAAGCTCGTGCGGCCTTTGCCGCCTCCGCGGCGATAGTTGCTGCGTTTCCGTCGGTGAATCTGGCAACCCAGGAGAGTGCCTGTGCCCGATACCAGGGTTCTTTGATCCGGCGCGCCAGATCAATTGCCTTTCTCGAATTGTTCCTGACAAGAGTGATCACCAGATCTCGCTGGGCTGACGCGCTCATGGTTTTGAGCAACTCCATCGCATACGTTTCTTCTCAGCTTCGAGGGGACACATTCGACCAGACGTGGGCAGCCGGGTGACCGCGCGCTATAACCAAGGACATGACCACTCAATAGTATGTTCGCGGGGTGATCGCGACGAAACCGAGGACAATTGTCGGCGTCAGAGCGGTCGTTTCCTGACGGGCGCGGCGCCCGCGATGGCTCCGCGGCGTGCTCGGTTGTACGATGTCCCGCGTGGACGCTCGCCGCTGGCTCGCGGCTCAACGAGTGATACTCACATGCGGTGAACGCCTCCGCAGCAATTGCCGACTAAAAACTGATTGCTGACCACTCACCATGCCCTTTCTCCCCATTGACGACCAACTCGCCGTGATCCGCCGCGGCGTCGAGAAGATTGTTCCTGTAGAAGAACTCGCGGCGAAGCTCGCCCGCAGCCGCGAGACGGGGACGCCGTTGCGGATCAAGTACGGGATTGATCCGACGGCGGCCGACGTGCATCTCGGGCACACGGTGCCGCTGCGGAAGATGCGACAATTTCAGGAACTGGGGCATCAGGCGGTGATCATCATCGGGAACTACACGGCGATGGTGGGGGACCCGTCCGGGCGGGATGAGGCGCGGAAGAAGAAGCTCACAGCCGAGGAGGTCGAGGCGAACGCGGCGTACTACCTGTCGCAGGTGGGCAAAGTGATCGACATCGATCGGGCGGAGGTGCATCGCAACGGCGACTGGTTCGGAGCGATGTCGTTCGCTGATGTGCTCAACCTGTGCGGGAAAGTGACGATCGCCCAACTGCTCACGCGGGACGATTTCGCCAAGCGCATGAAGGCGGAGACGCCCATCTATCTGCACGAGTGCCTGTACCCGGTGATGCAGGCGTGGGACTCAGTCGTCATCAAATCGGACATTGAATTAGGAGGGACGGAGCAACTGTATTCCTTCATGCTGGCCCGCGACCTGCAGAAGGATGCGGGCGTGCCGCAGCAGATCGGTGTGATGTCTCCGATTCTGGTCGGCACGGACGGAACAAAACGGATGGGCAAGAGCCTCGGCAACTACATCGGCATCTCGGAGCCGGCGTATGAGATGATGAAGAAGTTCATGCAGCTCCCTGATGAAGTGATGCGCATGTACTTTGAGCTGCTGACTGACCTGCCGCTGGCGGAGGTCGATGGGTTGCTTGCCGGCCATCCGAAGGAGGCGAAAGTCACGCTCGCGAAGTTTGTCATCACCGAGTACCACGACGGCGCCGCGGCTGAAGAAGCGGCGTCGCGCTGGCAGCGGGAGATTGGCGGCGACGCGCTGCCGGCGGACATTCCGGTCGCCGCGATCAGCCGCAGCGAACTCGACGGCAACGGCGCCGTGCCCGCGGCGATGTTGCTGAAACTGACCGGCCTGTGTCCTTCGACCAGCGACGCACGCCGTGCAATTCAACAGGGAGGCGCCAAGCGGGGCGAAGAGAAAACCGCGATTGTCGCATTCGATGAGCCAATTCAGATCACCGACGGACTATTGTTGTGGGTCGGCAAAAAGCGGTTCTGCCGGGTTCAAGTCAACGACTGACGTCGTAGAATTCTGGGGGCGCGCTCCGGCGTGAATTGACGCCGGCTTTCGGTGAACGGCGCAGCGTGAGGAGTGATTCTCCGTGGCATGATCCGGCTGTCCCGTTGACCGCGGCGCTCCTGGCGATGGCCGACTTTGTC
>JAHBXU010000269.1 GCA_019636315.1 Planctomycetaceae bacterium
GCAAGCACATCATGAGGTGAATCGGCAGGTTCCTCACTCCCTCCGGTTCTCGGCAGGAGGAACATCACGGTCACAAGAAGCGACAGCGTAATTCGCACCCATGTGTTCATCGCAGAAGATCCCTCCGTCGTCCGGCAGTCATTGACCATCCGTTCAATATAGCGCATGAGCGCCGGATGGGACATGGCCTCTTGGAAACGATCCGTTGCCGGCCGAATCAACCAACGGCAGAGGGTCTTCATCAATGACGACATCTGCTTTCAATACGCCGACAAACCGAGGACACAAGCGTCATTGCTTCGACTCCGGATTTGGGCTACGCTCATGATGTCGATTTCTTCCGGGCGCCTTGGGGAAATCAGTACACTCCATTCACTGCAGCGAGGACTTGGGCCATGTTGCGGGTCGATGCAGGTGGGACGGGTCAGTATTGCGACGGGCTCAATCGTCGCAGCTTCGTTCAACTGGGGGTCGCCGGAATGGCCTCGCTCGGTTTGGGCGATGTTCTCCGAGCCAAGGCCAACGCAGGTTCAGGAGCGAAGGCACGCGCTGCGATCTTGATCTGGCTTGATGGCGGTCCGAGCCATCTCGATCTCTACGATCTCAAGCCTCAGGCGCCGGCCGAAGTCCGCGGATTGTGGAGTCCAATCCCGACCAATGTCCCGGGCTTCGACATCACGGAACTGTTTCCCAAACAGGCTCAGGTCGCCGACAAGTTCTCGATCGTCCGCTCGCTGTATCACGATACGGGAGATCACTTCGCCGGCGGTCACCGCATGCTGACCAGCAAGGACATGGGAGTCAGCGGCGCGAACACGGTCGGCAAGTTTCCGTCGTTCGGATCGATTATCGCCCGCGAGCGCGGCCCCAATCGCCGCGGCATGCCGGCGTACATTGCCGTGCCCGTGGCCAGCAGCATCGGACTGGTCCCCGGTTATTTCGGCGGCAACTGGCTCGGCGCCCACCTCGATCCGTTTCAAACCGGCGGCGACCCGAACAATACCGATTTCAAAGTGCAGAACGTCGACCTCGTCGCGGGCATGTCGGTGGACCGACTGGATGATCGCCGGACGTTATATGCGAGCCTGGACCGTATCCCCCGCACGCTGGATCGCCGAGGAACCTTCGACGCGCTCGATCGTTTTGATCGCGATGCCTACGACTTCGTGTCGGGTAAGCAGGCCCGCGAAGCGTTCGATATGTCTCGCGAGGATGACGCCGTTCGGGAACGTTACGGACGGGATTCCTGGGGGCAGAGCGTGCTGCTCGCCCGTCGACTGGTGGAAGCCGGATCGACATTTGTGACGGTGCACTTCGGCGGTTGGGACAACCACTGGGATCTGAAATCCGCGATGGAAAGCTATCTGCCGCGCGTCGATGCGGCTGTGTCCTCACTGTTCACCGATCTTTCCGAGCGAGGCCTGTTGGACTCGACCCTCGTCATTCTCTGTGGAGAGTTCAGCCGCACGCCCCGGATGAACGACGGAGGGAACGGTGGTCCGCCGTTGAGCATGGGGACTCCGGGCCGCGATCACTGGGGAGCCGCCATGTTCTGCCTGCTGGGCGGCGGCGGCATCCGCGGCGGGCAGATTGTGGGATCGACCGATGCCCGGGGCGAACGCCCGCTGACGCGGGCCGTGCGTCCGGAGCATATTCACGCCACAATCTATAAGGCGATGGGGATCGACCCGGCATTGCAGCTACTCGACCACCGCGGACGGCCGACGGCCGTGCTTGACGATCCGAGTCCCATTGAAGAACTGCTGTGACGCGTTTGGCGTTTTGCTGAAATGCGTTTGCGGCCGGACCCGGAAGACAACGAATCACAGCCTGCAAGGCTGTTTTCCTGAAGTCGGCTGCCCGTAAATTGCGATTTCTACTGAATGGAGTGAAGTTCGATTGCCGACCACCCGGAGGGTGTTCTGGCAATCCGACATCCCACGGAGGATGAAAAGTGCAGGTTTCATGGATGAAATGCCGCATTCTTCTCACCGCCGTCGTCCTCGTCATGATCGTCGGCTGCAGTGGTCAAGACCGGTCTCACGGTCCCGTCGGCAAGGATGCTCCGGTCGAGTCTGCCGATTGGACCTCTGAGATCGACGTCGCCGTGGCTGGCTCCGCGGTACCCGAGGCGACCGATGAGGCCATGCTCACCGAGGGCGACGCCGAGTTCGCCTGGGACGTGGGTGCCATGGAAGGCGCCGATCCGTTCGATTCTGCCCCTCCCCCTCCCCCTCCAATTGACGACCGACCGACCGGAAACTGGCGTGAATTCAATGCGGTGGTCGAGACCGCCCCGGGAGTCCGCTCGTCGCCGCGGAGTGCTTCTGCAACTCGATATGACGTCGCAGAAACGGTCGATGAGATCGTCGAGAGACTGCGTGACGGGGGAATGGTCTATAACGCGCCGTCGACCATGCAGTTTGGTGAGCCCACCGATATGGAGTTGCTCATCTCCCCGACGCAATCCACGGACGCCTTAATCACTCAGTTGCGTGATTCGACGAACGCCCGTTCGGACACGCTGCAGATTGGCAATCGGATGGAAGCCTCACTCACGGGAGCGGGGTTTTCGATCGAGCCCCTCTCTCCGGAACTTCAAGCCGTGTCGGGCTCCCGGCCGACACGCTGGCGATGGCGCGTCACTCCGACGCAACACGGACGTCAGGAGCTGCATCTGTCCGTCGCTGCGCACCTGGACATCGATGGCCGCGATACACCGTACGTCGTCGAGACCAAAGATGCCGTCATTGAAGTCGACATTACCGTCGGTCAGCAGGTTGCCGCATTCGTCGGCAAATACTGGCAGTGGCTCTGGGCAGCGGTGATCGTGCCGGTCTGCGGTTTCGGTGTGCGTAAACGCAAACGGGCCAACGACAAGACGGTACGTCGTGCCGCGGCCTGAAGAACGAGTCCTGCCGTTTTCGGGCCCGACCCGTCATATCAGCGCGGCGTCCGCCCCATCACCACTTCTGACGGGGACCGGACGCCTGCTTCAGAGGATTTGAACCATCGATTGGGATCGGCTTCAGCGCACAACGCGCACCGGCTCCCACTGACTGGTTGTCGCCGCGTCGTGACGAACGGGCTGGAGCGGTTGGACTGGAGCGGTGCGATAGACGCGCGTGTCGGACAGAATGGACGGCGCAAGGACCGGCGTGGTCGGTTGCACGAACTGCCGTGGCGCCATCATGGGTTGGAAGAACCCTGCCCCCGCCACAGACGGATAATACACGGGCGGAGCGTACACCGTGGCTGCGGGGCCGGGCTGATACGTCACGCCACAGTTCCCGCTCGCACAGCTTCCGTCGCTGCAACCGGAAGTGCACGTTGAACAGCTACCGCAAGCGGTCGGACAACACGTAGTCGGACAGCAGGGTTGCGGCGGCGGAAAGCAGCAGACCCGAGGCTGGCAACACGGGAACATCCAACTGAACAGGCAGCAGCCGGCCTGGCTTTCGCCCGCTCCCATGACCATGGCCCCCAGCGCAAAGACGGCCGTTAGACAAATACGTCGCATGTCAAATCCCCCTCATCAGTATTGCGAAAACCGGCCGTTCCTCGGTCTGTGGAGAGAGCCCCGGCGGTACAAGCCGCAATCTCCCCGCAATCCGGACGTCCGGCACCCTCTCCAGCGTGCCGCACCCTCAGAGCCGTGTCCAGCAATTCTCCCTCGTCTCAGGTGGTTCCCGCCGGAATAGCGGCTCGACCATGTCACAACCCGGACGAGCGGAATAGGCTTCGCAGTCAGCGTTCCTTGCGGGGCTTGCCGCCGACCTCCGCAGGCACCCAGCGAGGGGCCATCCCCAGCCGTTCCTCACAGAGGTTCTCCCTGAGAAATCCCGATGGATCAGACGGTTCGTCTCGTTCCAGGACATGCGTCGGGATACGATCAGGCAAATGGCCTCGATCGGGTGATGCCCCGGCTATTCGCGTCCCGTCAGCGCCAATGCCGATTCATTACGCGCTTAAGAGGTGGTGACCCATGATGGCATCGGCGACCAACGAATCGACCCGCTCGGGCCGACAGGGCTGCTGCAACCTGCTGGTCGAGCTTCGCGTCGGGATGGCCGCATTCCTTTCATCTGGCGAGTGGCCACGACCCGGGTACGTTCCTTTCAGGATCGGTCCCGTCCATCACCGCGGTTGCATGACGTCAACCGTCATATCCTTCTGCCTGTCCATGCTGATCGTTTGCGGATGTGACGCTGCGCACGGCACGTCGGGGATGAACGCCGTCACCTATTATATCGACGCGTCGCAAGGCGCCGACGACAACGCGGGAACCTCGCCCGAAACCCCCTGGAAAACGCTCGCGCGTGTGAATGCCGAGCGGCTGCGTGGAGGGGACACGGTTCTGTTCAAAAGAGGCGAACACTGGCCGGACCATCTGATCATCGCTGCCGCACCGCGTTCGCAATCAAAGCAAGCCGTGTCGATTGGCGTCTACGGTGACGGCGATGCCCCCGCTCCCGTCATCGCGATGGTGACGATTCGCCGCGAGAAGACGATTCTCGACTCATTGACAATCGACCAGGGCAAGCACGAACGACCGCTCTTCCGCATGGAACTCAAGCACCGCACAACGCTCGTCGATCGGCAGCCGATCGCAGCGTCGCTGAGGGAAGAATTCGCACGACAGGGAATCGACCTTTCATCTCGATCCGTGATTCATTCGGAACCCGGTGCGGTCCAGTCCGTGGTGCGCGACCCGGACCAGCAACGGCAGTTCACGCTCTCGCCGGGTGAGGACAGCCTGCTTGTGTTTGAAAAGGGCGACGCCCTCCGCGTGCGTGGCGCCAGGAATTGCGTGCTCCGTTCGATCACACTGTGCAATGGAACGAGCGACGGCATCGACGCCGACCAGGCCGACGGGCTATTGATCGATTCCTGCCTGATCCACCATTTCCTCGCCGGATCCTTCACCGAGCAACACGATGCACATGGCATCGTCGTCACGCGCACGCGCGGCGTGACTGTCCGTGACACCGAAATTCACCATGTCTCGGGCGACTGCTTTCAGACAGACCCCTACCGAGCCGATCCTCTGACCAATGACGTACTGATCGAGAACTGTCACTTCTGGACCGGCCCACTCGAACAGGACTTCAACGAACATTGGCGGGCCGGCGAGCGGCCGGGTGAGAATGCGATCGACACCAAGGCCGCCAGGGACTGGGAGCGTGCCGACCGCCTGCGAATCACCGTCCGCAACACGGTCGCACAGGGTTGGCAGAAGGACGCATACATCCATGACAAGGCGGCCTTCAACATGAAAGAAAAGATCGACGCCCTGTTCGACGGCGTGACGGTGTCGGACTGCGAAAACGCCTTCCGATTGCGCGGCACGAGAGGCAATGCAAAGGTGACCATCGTCAACGCGGTCATCTACGACTGCGATGTCGCGATTCGCGCCGAAGATAATCTCCGCGACCTGCGTGTGTTTCACACGACATTCGGAAGCGGGATCGGCCGCCTCTTTCGTGATGCGGCTATGGACAAGCAGGACAGCGCGAAGTCCACCTGGGAGCTACGGAACAATCTCTTCATCCGCCGCCCCATGCCGCGCACCGACCGGATCAATACTTCAGCCGCAGCGACACAATCGGTCGTCGACTCCCGAACCGGCGTGCTCACCCTGGAGGCCACCAACAGGTTGGCCGACGCGGCCGATTTCATCGACGCCGCAGCTCACGACTACCGCCTGGCGCTCCAGTCGCGGCTCATCGACACAGTCACATCGATCGACCTTGCCCTCACGGACCGCCACGGCGTCCACCGCCCGGCAGCCGAAGCCGCAGACCCGGGTGCTCACGAACACGTGACCGCACCGCGTCAGTGAACACACCACCGAAGCCGAGGAAGAATGCCGTTGGTCATCCCTCCTGTTCCTCGCGCAGCTTGGCGAGCACGGTGTAGTCTTCGAGGGTGGTGGTGTCCTGCTGGCCTTCTTTGCCGGCGGCGATGTCGCGGAGCAGGCGGCGCATGATCTTGCCGCTGCGCGTCTTGGGAAGCGCACTGGTGAAGCGGACCTGATCGGGCGTCGCCAGGGCGCCGATCTGCTGACGCACATGGCCGATCAGTTCCTGCTGGGCGGCTTTGAGCGCCTCGCCCGACTGCACGTCCCCCTTGGGAATCACAAAGCAACAGATGCCCTCCCCCTTCAGATCGTGTGGGAAACCAACGACAGCCGCTTCAGCCACGCTCGGATGTGAAA
>JAHBXU010000027.1 GCA_019636315.1 Planctomycetaceae bacterium
GCTGGCCGCGATCAAAGGGGAGCGAGACATTGCGGTCGGCAACGTCGTGGGGAGCAATCTCTTCAACATATTGAGCGTCATCGGCTGCACTGCGGTCGTGGCGCCTGAAGGGGTGCCAGTCACTGCAACGGCGTTGCGACTGGACCTGCCGGTGATGATCGCTGTCAGTATCGTGTGTCTCCCCATTTTCTTCACCGGCCATCTGATCGCCCGCTGGGAGGGAGTCGTACTCCTCGGGTACTATGTCGCCTACACGGCGTATCTGATTCTCGCGGCAATGGATTCGGAATGGTCGCGGACGGTCGCCGGCATCATGCTGGGATTTGTCATGCCCCTGACCGTGATCACGATGCTGGTCGGTGTCGCGCGTTCGTGGAGACAACGTGCCGTCTCCGCTTCATAGCTCCCTCCAAGGATCCCCTTATGATGCGGCTCGCGTGCACAATTCTCGCGATTGTTCCCGTTATTCTGGAGACGATTGCACGGCAGGTCGCCGCTGATGAGTTGCCGGCCCTTGCCGAAACGCGTGTGGTGAGCACGCTGGATCAGGCGGAGCAGCCGATCCGGTATTGGGCGCCCGAGCCAGCCACATTGGAGCCGACACCCATTCTGGTCTCTCTGCACTCCTGGAGCGGTGACTACACTCAGGACCGCTCGGAATGGCAGGCCGAGTCGGTCGCCCGTGGTTGGATCTATCTGCAACCGAACTTCCGCGGCCGCAATGATCATCCCGAGGCCTGCGGTTCTCCTGCGGCGCAGCAGGACATTCTGGACGCGATGGACTGGGCCAGCGAACGGTACTCTGTCGACAAGAGCCGCATTTATCTCGCGGGTGCTTCCGGGGGAGGTCACATGAGCCTGCTGATGGCGGGACGGCACCCGGAGAGATTCTCGGCCGTTTCCGCATGGGTTGGAATCAGCGATCTGGCAGAGTGGTATCGTTTTCATGCCCCGGACGGAAACCCTCGAAACTACGCGCAGATGATTGCGGCCAGTTGCGGAGGTCCACCGGGTGTAACGGCTGAGGTTGATCGGCAGTATCACGACCGCTCTCCTCTGTTCTTCTTGCATCAGGCTGTCGGATTGCCGCTCGACATCTGTGCGGGCGTGCGAGACGGAAGGACCGGCTCGGTGCCCATTCATCACTCTCTCCGTGCGTTCAATGAACTCGCCAAGGCAGCCGGACAAGACGTCATCGCAGAATCGATCATGGATCAACTCTGGGATCAAGGTCGTTTGACGATGCCGCTCTCGGGTGACGAAGCGGACGACCCCACCTATGGCCGGGCGATCCTGATGCGAAGGCATGCCGGCGCGGCTCGCGTGACGATCTTCGATGGCGATCACGAGGCTCTCCCCGCGGCCGCCTGCGCGTGGCTCGCCCATCAGTCGCGATCGACAAAGAGCGACCGTGCCGGGGCCGATGATCGCCCGTGACGCGCAAGCACTGTCCGCTCCTGCAAGAGCAGAATTCACGCGTGCGTTTCCGTCGGGGAACCACTACAGTGTCCCCGCTGCAGGGAACCATGTGCCCTGCCGGGTGCCTCGACCGGCTGGATGCGCGATGACCTCTAAAGCCGCGGAGGCGGACGATGGGTTTGGAAAACATCACGCGGGCCGGAGGATTCGGACTGGCCCTGACCGGCATGACCATCGTCTTCATCGCGTTGGTCCTCGTGAGTCTGTTCATCGCCGGTTTGCCGCGCCTCCTGCCGCTCGTCAATTCCCTTCTGCCGGAACTGGAAGGGCATCACGGCGTGACTCCTGCGGCGTCAACCTCGGCCGCGAGCGCAGCGGTCGAAGAAGAACTGATCGCCGCGATCGGTTACGCGCTCCATGTGCATCGGGACCATTGATCGGGTCCGGGCGTTTGACGCCAGGTGAAATCGCAGACGAGCGGACCAGTCGCACGCCATGGAAATCCTGATTCATTTTCTCAAAAGCACCGGCTTCGCCCAGATGGAACTGGGCAACGCCGTCATGATTGTCATCGGCTGCGTCTTTATCGGGTTGGCGATCCGCAAGGATTACGAACCGCTTCTGCTGGTGCCCATCGGCATGGGCATTATCATCGGCAACATTCCCTACGCCGCAACGATGTCGCTGGGCGTGTACGACAGCTGGCTGCCGCTCGAGGAGGGGGGCAAGGGGGACCTTCAGGCGGCGAGCGTTCTGTCGCTGATCTATTTCGGAGTCAAGTACGGCTTGTTTCCGCCGCTGATCTTCCTGGGCATCGGTGCAATGACCGATTTCTCGACGATGCTCTCGAACCCCAAGCTGGTTCTGCTGGGTGCCGCTGCACAAATAGGCGTGTTTCTCACGCTGCTGGGGGCGCTCTATCTGGGCTTCAGTCCGCAGGAGGCGGCTTCGATCGGCATCATCGGGGGCGCGGACGGGCCGACGGCCATCTTTCTGTCCTCGCAGCTGTCGCCCCAGTTGTTAGGACCGATCGCGATCTCGGCGTATTCCTACATGGCGCTGGTTCCGGTGATTCAGCCGCCGGTGATGAAGCTGTTGACGACGCGCGCGGAACGACGGATCCGGATGAAGCCGCCGCGCCAAGTGTCGCGCCGTGAGCGGATGATTTTCCCCATCGCGGCTTTTCTGATTTGTGCCCTCATCGCGCCGGGAGCACTGACGCTGCTTGGCATGCTGTTCTTCGGAAACCTGCTCAAGGAAAGCGGCGTGACCGAGCGACTGGCGACGACGGCACGGACGACATTCATCGACAGCGTGACCATTCTGCTCGGGGTGGCGGTCGGCGCCAGCACGCAGGCCTCGACGTTCCTCACCAAACAATCACTGCTGATCTTCGGATTGGGAGCCCTGTCCTTCGCCGTCGCCACGGCCGGGGGCATTCTCTTCGCCAAGCTGATGAACGTGTTCCTGACCGACAAAATCAACCCGCTGATCGGCGCGGCTGGCGTCTCCGCCGTCCCGGATTCCGCCCGCGTGGCCCAGATGGTCGGCCAGCAGGAAGATCCCCACAACATGCTCCTCATGCACGCGATGGCCCCCAACGTCGCCGGCGTCATCGGCTCCGCCATCGCCGCCGGAGTGCTCTGGAGCGTGCTGGTGAGGTGACGAGGAAACGTATCGCCAGATTCTGCCAGTCCAGTTCAGCGGACCGGGAGATCGAAGCAGAATTCAGCTGTCGGCGTTTTCACCTGTGCTCGGATACGTCTGTCGACGATCACAACACATGTCGATTGTCAGCCTCTCTACTCTTCTTTACAAAACTCGCTTCCCACCATTCCGGGAGGCCGGGATTGAGCCGCTGCCAGGCAATACCATGATACGACGGTTTACACATCTCGACGGTGACCACCAACACTGTCACGAGCAATGAGGCCAGAGTGCTGATCAGCCAACCCGGCTCATCAAACGCAATCGTTGCGCCTGCCAGCACGACGAAGATGCCGGCCCAGATCAACTCGAGAGGCCGCGACATCCGAATCACGTTGCAGAACAGGAAAAAATGGGCCAGCACGAACGCCGATACCAAGCCCCACCACCACACAAACATTGATAATGCAACGGCGCCCGCCGCCCCCCCGACAAGGACAAACACGTCCACGCCGGAGAGTCGAAAACCAGGTGCGAACGTCTTCTGTTTCATTACACTGAGGCCAGCCTGTCCAGTCTTTAATCTCGCTGGGATCGCCGCTACGGCCATTGAACGTGGATTGACACTCGTCACCAACAACACCAGAGACTTCGCCCACATTCCTGCCCTTGCACTGGAAGACTGGTTGACTTCGTAAACCATCCGCCCCACTTCCCTACCTGAAGATTGACGGCTGCCTGTCTAAAAATGAAAAAAGTCACCTTCATGTGTACGGCGTTCCGGGATGGGTTTCAGTCCGTCTATGGGGCGCGGGTGCTGACCAAGGACTTTCTGCCGGCCGTCGAAGCCGCGCGGGACGCGGGGATCTCGTACTTCGAGGCCGGCGGAGGGGCCAGGTATCAGTCGTTGTATTTCTACTGCAACGAAGACGCCTTCGACATGATGGACCGGTTCCGAGCCGCGGCCGGACCCGAGGCCAACCTGCAGACGCTCGCGCGAGGGGTGAATGTTGTCGGACTGGAATCGCAGTCTTCCGACATCATCGACCTGCATGCCCGGCTGTTCAAAAAGCACGGCATCACAACCATCCGCAATTTCGATGCCCTCAACGACGTTCACAACCTGGTGCATTCCGGCCAGTCGATCACGCGGCACGGACTCAAACATCAGGTCTGTGTGACGCTGATGCAGTTGCCGCCGGGTTGCACCGGCGCCCATGACGCGGATTTCTATGAGAAGACGCTCCGGGACATCCTCGCTGCGGAGATTCCTTTTGACTCCGTATGCTTCAAGGATGCGTCCGGCACCTGCGTGCCGAGCACGGTATACGAGACGATCCGGCGTGCGCGGCAGATTCTCGGCGCCGACGCCTTCATTCACTATCACACGCACGAGACGGCCGGCATCAGCGTCTTGTCGAACAAAGCCGCGCTGGACGCCGGGGCTGACGCCATCGATTTGTCGATGGCGCCCTGTTCGGGAGGCACCTGTCAACCGGATCTTCTGGTGATGTGGCACGCGCTCCGGGGGAGTGAGTACGACCTGGGCATCGATCCGGACAAAATCCGTGAGGTGGAAGAAGTCTTCAAAGAGTGCATGGCCGATTACTTTCTTCCTCCCGAGGCGATCGCGGTCGAGCCGCTGATTCCCTGGAGCCCGATGCCGGGCGGCGCCCTGACGGCGAATACGCAGATGCTGCGTGACAACGGCATCATGGACAAGTATCCGGAGATGATCAAAGCCATGTCGGACGTCGTCCGCAAAGGAGGCTTTGGCACCAGTGTGACGCCGGTCTCGCAGTTCTACTTCCAGCAGGCCTTCAACAATGTGATGTTCGGCGAATGGCAGAAGATCGCCGAGTCCTATGGCAAGATGGTGCTCGGCTATTTTGGACGCACTCCGGTCCCGCCGGATCCGGAGGTCGTCGAGCAGGCGCGCGAGCAGCTTGGCCTGGAGCCCACGACGACGCCACCGATTGAATTGAACGACGCCGATCCAAAGAAAGGGATCGAAGCCGCACGGAAGGTCTGCCGCGAGCATCGACTCGAGGAAAGCGAGGAGAATCTCTTCATCATCGCGACATGTGGCGAGAAGGGGATCGCGTTCCTCAAAGGCGAAGCGACGCTCGGCATTCGCAAAACCCCAAAAACGAAAAGCAGTGAAGCGAACGTTCGTCGCGAGAATTCGTCCAGCGCATCCGGTCCGGGAGACTATGACGTCACCGTCAACGGTAAACGTTATGCGCTCCGCATCGACGGCAATACGGCAACCGTGAACGGGCGAAAATATGCAGTGGACCTTGCCGTAGCGGAGGCCGGCCATTCTGGCGGTGGGATGGTCGTCGCGGAGGAGCTTCACGAGGTGCACGCGCAAATGCCGGGCAAGGTCCTTAAACTGTTCGTCAACACCGGGGACGCCGTCTCCGACCATCAGCCGTTGCTCATCCTGGAAGCGATGAAAATGGAAGTCACCGTCAACGCCCCTCTGGCGGGGACGATTGTTTCCGTTGACGTGGCCGTGGGCGATCAGGTGGCGAACGGACAGAAACTGGCGAGTATCGGATAGCGCATCCGTGGCCAGAGACGTCAACCGGCGTTCATGTTGTTAAGATCGCGCCGGTAGCCCCGCTTTGTCCGCTCAGAAAGCGCCAAAGCGGCGGGCGACACGTCGATCATCAAGAGCACTGTTCTCAGAGACTGTTTGAATCTGGTGTTGATGCAGTGAAATTGCGAACCGACGGGTTCGCGAGGAAGTGGACTGCAGCGATTCCTGGGTTCGCCGTCGCGACACTTCGAGATTCCCGCACGATTCAAGCACGTTCTCAGTTCGACAATCACAGCTCCTAAGAGACACCCCAGCAGGAGAGCGAAGTATGTTGCGGCTTCCAATCGTCATGGCGTGTGTCGTTGTCAGTGGATCACTGGGAAATTCGGTTCACGCGGCAGAGCCGGGCGCCTTCGAGAAGGTGGTCGTTTCTGAAAAATACTATGCCGAAGGTGCCGGGATCGGCGACTTCAACCATGACGGCGTTATGGACATTGTGTGTGGACCGTTCTGGTACGCCGGCCCCGACTTTGCCTCGCGGCACCAGTTCTATCCGTCAGCGAGCGAAGGCGGCGAGTTTCCCAACGACCGCGGGTACTCCGACAATTTCTTTTCTTACGGCTATGACTTCAACGGCGACGGTTGGACGGACGTGCTCCGGTTTGGATTCCCCGGCACACCCGCATACTGGTACGAAAACCCCCAGGGCAAAGAGGGCGATTGGGCGCGGCACGAAGCACTCCCGAATGTCGACAACGAATCGCCGACGTTTGTCGACGTCAATGGAGATGGACGTCCTGACATTGTGTGTTCGGCGGCGGGACGTCTGGGCTATGGAACGTTTGAGCCAGCGAATCCGACGGCCGCCTGGACGTTCCACGCGATCTCCGATGCTGGTCCCTGGCAGCGATTTACTCATGGACTGGGCGTCGGGGACGTCAATGGCGACGGGCGGCAGGACCTTTTAACCTCGACCGGATGGTTCGCGCAGCCGGAATCAACGGACGGTGATCCGCTGTGGGAACCGCACGCCTATCCGTTCTGTCCCGGCGGAGCGCAGATGTTCGCCTACGACGTGGACGGTGACGGCGACAACGACGTCATCACCAGCCTGCAGGCGCACGCATATGGTTTAAGCTGGTTTGAGAATGTCCCCGGAAATGACGGTGGCATTGAATTCGTTCCGCACGAAATCATGAGCCCGACAGCAGAACCTGGCGAACTGGGAATCTCCTGCTCGCATCTCCACGCTGTGGATCTGCACGACATGGACGGCGACGGCCTGCTGGATATCGTCACCGGTAAGTGCTACTGGGCCCACAATGGCCACGACCCTGGCGCACGAGATCCAGCCGTGCTGTACTATTTCAAGCTCGTCCGTGACAACGGGCAGGCCCGCTTCGCACCTCAAATGATTGATGACAATTCGGGCGTCGGCCGGCAGGTGTCGATCGGCGACCTGAACGACAATGGGCGGCCAGACATCGTCGTCGCCAACAAAAAGGGCGTGTTTGTGTTTCGACAATAGCCGTCCCTGAGGCCGTCAGTGCGACGGCCGATGCTGAGCACACGGACCTGCAGCGTTCCTGCTGCGGCAGGCCGATACCATCCACTGAATGACCACGTCTGACGGGAACCTGGAATGATCGTTCGTACTCGGTTCGCACCGTCGCCGACAGGCTATATGCACATCGGCGGCATGCGGACGGCGCTGTTTAACTGGCTTTGGGCGCGGCACAACGGCGGGCGCTTTATTCTGCGTATCGACGACACCGACCGGGAGCGGAACGTCGACGAGGCGCTTGCGCCGATTCTCCATGCGTTTCGCTGGCTGGGACTCGACTGGGACGAAGGGCCGGAGATCGGCGGACCGCATGCGCCGTATTTTCAGTCAAAACGAAACGATTTCTACCGAGCCGCGCTGAACCAGCTGTTGCGAGACGGATTGGCCTACCGTGATTTCGATCCGCCCGAAGTCACGCAAGCAGACCGCGAGGCGGCCGAACGGGAGAAGCGGCCTTTTCTCAATATTCGCCGGTCGCTGGACCTCTCCGACTCGCTCCGCCAGCAGTATCTCGACGAAGGACGGCCGTATGTCGTCCGATTTCTGGTCGATCGTTCCGCGAAGGTCTCCATTGAGGATCACATTCGCGGTCATGTCGAATGGGACTGCGGGTTGATCGCCGATCCGGTCATCTGTCGAGGGGACGGCTCACCTCTGTACAACTTTGCGACGGTGGTCGACGACGCCCACTTCGAAATCACGCATGTCGTTCGCGCGGAGGAACACCTCACCAATACGTCGGTGCAGGCACAGTTGTTCGATGCGCTCGGTTATCCGCGCCCCGAGTTTGCCCATATCCCCTTCGTGGCCGCGCCGGGCACAAAGGAGAAGCTCTCCAAGCGTGAGAAGAAGCTCGAGAAATATCGCCAGAGCCCGCAGTTCAAAAAGCTGTTTGATATCGCGGATTCGATTTTACCGCAGCTCGGATTAAAGTCGTCTGAGTCGCTCAATCCGGTCATGGTGGAGTTCTATGAGGTGGTCGGCTTTCTCCCGGACGCCGTGCTCAACGCGCTGGCGCGTCTTGGCTGGTCTCTCGACGATAAGACGGAGCATATGTCGCTGGCGTTTTTGACGGACCATTTCACGCTGGACCGGGTCGTCAAGGGGCCCGCGGGACTGGATCCCGACAAGCTGCTCGCGTTCCAGGAACACTGGATGAGCCGCCTGACGACGTCTGAAAAAGCGGATCGCTGCCTGCCATTTCTGACGAAAGCACGACTGGTGCGCGAACCGATCGACGCCGCCACCGTGCGACTGGTGATGCACCTGGTGGAAGCGGTGGGCGAGCGGTTGAAGCTGTTCAGCGACATCCTTCGCTATGAGGAATATTTCGTCGAGGATGATGCCCTCCAGTATGACGAGTCGGCTTTTGACAAGCGGCTGCGGAAACCTGCTGAAGCAGCCGACCTTCTCCGCGAGTTTCGGGATCAACTGGCGGCGGCAACGCCTTTCGATGCCGCGACGCTGGAGGAAACGATGCACGACTGGGTCGCACTGCGCGGCATCGAGATCGGACAGATCATTCACGCCCTGCGCGTGGCGACGACCGGCAAAGCGGTCGGACCAGGAATGTTCGACTGCCTCACGCTGCTTGGCAGAGACCGTTGCCTGTCGCGAATTGATCGAGCGCTCGAACGCCTCTAAGCTCGTCGAACATTCATTGCGTGCCGCTTCGTTCTTCCATCACCGGATCTTTCCGCCGGCATTGTGAGACAGTGCGCATTTGATTCCAGATTATGGAACCTCCCGTATTGCTCCCGGCAACGGGGGCGCCGATGCGGGGACGTCCGCGTGATAGTCATATCCCAGGAGCCTCGCGACTGTCGCCGCCGTCTGAGATTGTGTGACTGACACATCTTTCGCCGGGCCGGAGGGCGTGTCCGGCCCCATGACGGCAATCCACATGATATCGGAGCCCGGGATCTCTTCACCGTGACTTTTCCATTCGACGCGTGTGTCCCCGCGACCGTGATCCGTCGTGAGCACGAGCGTTGTTTTTCCGGCGTACTGCGGAATGGCCTGCATCGCCTCCCAGAGTTGCCGGATGTAATGGTCCGTCCTGAGTGCCGCATCCAGGTACAGATCGTAGCGGCCGGCATGCGCCCAGTCGTCCGTCTCTCCGAAGGCGACATAGAGGACACGCGGTTGGTCCCGCTGAATGGCCGCTAACGCGCCTCGAAAGGTGAAGTAATCGTACCGGACATTGTCAAAGTAGCGCGGCAACTCGTCCGCCAGACGATCCAGTGCTGCCAGCTCCGGATCATTGCCGGCCGTATCAAGCGGCTGCCATCCGGCATTCACCGGGATGCCGCTGCGCTCGGCATTGATGATGTAGGGAAATACGTCCCAGGAGCCAAATGCTGCGACACGCCCTCGGAATGGTTCTCGTTGATGCAACCATTCGAGCACGGTCACATGGGAATTGGGCTTCTTGGCGTTGGAATCGACCGTCGGGTCCGGAATGCCGGTGAGCGTCTCGTTATATCCCGGGTATGAGAATTTGTGAGGATTGGCGACGCGGCAGGATCCCCCCTGTTCCGGATCTCCATAAACCCGCCCAAGGGATGCGATATCACTCCAGAAAAACGGCAGGAGCGATTGCCGCCGTCCCGAGGCGTCGTCATGCCAGAAGCAGGTTCGAAGTTCCTCCAGATTCTTGACGCCGCCGAAATCCTTGTTCATCGGAGACTCATCGGCACCACCAAAAACCTCCTGCCAGCGAAGTCCGTCAACGGTGATGAACAGGACGTTCTCCGTTAACGGCACGCTTCTGCTGGATGCCGAGCCGGCTTTGTCATCGGCGTGAGCCACCGTCGTTCCGAACATCACCAGGGTCAGCCCCAACCACAACAGGCTCCGGCTCCCGATTTGCACATTGATGACCAGTCGTTGCTGCGGAAGATTGAGATGGCAATTCAAGGCGCTGCTTCCTCCAGAAAACCGGATGAACTCGGAACATTGACATCATGATGTCCCGACATCCTACTGCCGAGTTTTGACGCCTGTCGAGGAAATGACCTTTCCCATTCACAAACACTGGACTGCGCCGCCTCGGAATCCGCCGCGTTCAATTGCCACTTGGGGAAGAACTGGACATGATTCCTTGGGGCTACACATACCGCTGCTTGCACAATCGATTGTTGCGAGACGTCACGGTTGCCTGCCATGTCCCACGGGACACTCCCCGTTGAAGCGGATCTCGGGTACGCTCAACAGGGTGTTCCTTCCTCGCGCGGCTGTCACTCCTGCCACTGCGGGCCGCTGTTCCTACCAAGACAAGAGTCCGACGGATAACCGATGGATCAGTGCCGTTTTCTCCCGACTTGCCTGCTGACATTGATCCTGATCGCCTCGTGCGGCTGGTCAATTCGGAGTGTTGCAGATGATCACGAGAAGGTTGCATTCTTCGAGAACCGCATCCGCCCGGTGCTCGTCGATCAATGTTACTCATGCCATAACAGCGGCGATGCGGCGGAAGGTGGACTCGCCGTCGACTATCGCGATGGACTCCGGAACGGTGGAGACAGTGGCGCCGCAATTGTTCCCGGCTCAACGCGTGAAAGTCTGCTGCTGCGGGCGCTGCGTCACGAGTCTGATGCACCACGCATGCCGCAGGATGCTCCCCGGCTGAATGACCGGGTCATTGCGGATTTTGAACGCTGGATTGCCGACGGCGCCGCCGACCCCCGTGACTCTCCCCCCTCCCGCGACGAGATTTCGCAACTCACATCGTGGGAAGCAGTGCGCGACCGCCGCCTGCAATGGTGGAGCTTTCAACCGGTGGTCGATCCTCCTTTGCCGGTCGTGCGAGCCGAGCATTGGTCGTCCAAGCCGATCGATCGATTTCTTCTGGAGAAAATGGAAACGGCCGGGCTTGCTCCGAACGCACGTGCCGAGCCACGCGTATTGATCCGGCGGCTGTCGTTCGCATTGACGGGCCTTGCACCCACGCGCGAGCAGGTGGAACGATTCGTCGCTGATGATTCTTCCGAGGCGCATGCACGCCCGGTCGACCAGCTGCTGGCGTCTGAGCATTTCGGCGAACGTTGGGCGCGTCATTGGATGGACTGGGTCCGCTATGCAGAAACGCACGGCAGCGAGGGCGACCCGACAATTCCCTTTGCGTGGCGCTATCGCGACTATCTGATCCGCGCCCTCAATGCGGATGTCCCCTATGACCAACTGGTTCGCGAACACCTGGCCGGCGACTTGCTCGCACAACCACGCATTGATCCGGAACTGGGGATCAATGAGTCCATGTTGGGAACAGCGCAGTATCGGTTTGTGCAGCATGGGTTCGCGCCAACAGATGCGCTCGATGAACAAGTGCGGTTCACGGACAATCAGATTGATGTGATTACAAAGGCCTTTCAGGGACTGACCGTTTCTTGTGCGCGGTGTCACCATCACAAATTCGATCCGGTCAGCCAGCAGGATTTCTATGCACTCTACGGCGTGATGGTCAGCACGCGACCCGCGACCGTGACCATTGACACACCCGAGCGTCAACGGCGTCACTGCCGCGAATTGACGGAATTGAAGGCACGATTAAAGGCCGCACTCGCCGAGCACTGGCTCTCGTCGGCTCAGTTGCTGGCAGGTCAACTTCAGTCACCGCAGGGCCCGTGGGCAGATGCCCTCAAGCAGGCCGACAAGCCAACACATCCGCTGTCGGTCTGGTCACGACTGCACATGCTCAGTGGAGAGGAGTTCCGTGCCGCGTGGCGCCAATGCGTGGACGACTTCGTTCAGAGCCGTCAAAGGCTTGAACAACGTTCCAGGGCTGAGTTCGCCTGGAGGGCACGGCTGGCGGATCGCGATGAGCTGGCACGGTGGTATCGGCATGGAACCGGAGTGCAAGCCAATCTTCCGGCAGCGGCGGGAGAGTTTCTCGTCGCTGCGGAAGGAGAGCAGATCGTCTCCGGCATTCTTCCGGCGGGGGTGTACTCAAATCTGCTGTCGTCCAAACATAACGGCGTGCTCGCCTCGCGGCGAATTCCCCTTGGCGAAGGCCAGCATCTCTACGTGAGGGTGCGGGGCGATGGGGAAGCGCGGGCCCGGTATGCCGTTCAGCACTATCCGCGCCGTGGCACGGTTTACCCGCTGGAGATCCTCAAGGACGGGCGAGAACGCTGGGTGCATTGGGACATGACCTACTGGGCGGGTGACGTCGTCCATGTTGAGATCGGCACCGCGGCCGACCTGCCCGTTGAATCGAACACTGACGTGACGCGGAGTGCGATGGGCGTCACCGAGGCCATTCTCCTCAGCGAGGACGATCGACGGAGCGGATGGGCGCCGACGGATGAGATGGCGGAGTTGACCGCTCCGCTGTTTGACGCGGCCGATAACGAGGGGCCGATTGACACGACATCGCTCGCGGCCCTCTACTCCCGGGCCGTCTCGACCTGCGTCATCGCATGGCGCGATGGCACAATGACCGATGAACAGGCCCGCTTCCTTGATGGATTCGTCCGGGAGAATCTGCTTGCAAACCAAGTGAGCGAACTAGAAGCCGTCGCTGCATTGGTGGACCAGTACAGGACTCTGGAGTCCCAGGTGCCCGTCCCCACGCGGGCCCCTGGCGTCACGGAAGCGGACGTGATCGACCAACCATTATTTCCAAGGGGTGATCACAAGCGACCGGATGAGATCATTCCGCGGCGTTATCTCGAGGTTCTGGAGCCGCATCACTACAACGATCAGGACAGCGGCCGACTCGAACTGGCAGAGGATCTCCTCCGTGCCAATAACCCGCTTACGGCGAGAGTGATCGTCAATCGAGTCTGGCATCACTTGTTCGGTCGTGGACTGGTCGCGACCTCGGACAACTTCGGGCGCCTGGGAACGGAACCGTCTCATCCGCAATTGCTCGACTGGCTCGCCGTGCGATTCGTTGAGGAGGGCTGGTCGCTCAAACAGCTCATCCGTCGGATCGTGCTGTCGCAGGCATATCAGCTGGACAGCACACCGACGTCGGCGGCGCGGCAGATTGATCCGGACAATGTCTGGCTTTCGCACGCCCCACTCCGCCGACTGGAGGCGGAAGTCATCCGGGATGCCCTGTTATGGTCCGCCGGCGAACTCGACTCATCGCTGTTCGGGCCGCCGGAGGCCGCCGACTCCACGCGGCGCAGCATCTACCTTGCTGTCCGCCGCAACGAGATAGTCCCGCTGTTGTCCGTCTTCGATCTGGCCATTCCGTTCAGTACACAGGGCCGCCGCGATGTCACCAACGTGCCGGGTCAATCCCTCACACTGATGAACGACCCGTTCGTCAATGAGGTCGCCCGTCGTTGGACCGTGCGACTGCTTGTCGAGACGTCGGAGGAATCCGACGCCGCACGGATTCATGAGATGTTCGAGTCCGCACTCGGCCGTCCTCCGTCATCCGAGGAGATTGAACACGCCGCAGGATATTTGGCGGCCGCGGCGCAGACATATGCAGCGGCCGGTCGTGAAGATGTCCGCGCGCTGGCATGGCAGGAATTGGCGATGGCGTTTTTCAACATGAAGGAATTCCTCTATGTCCGATAGGATTCCGCGAGTGCCCACTGGATGCTCACGATCACAGCTCGGCCCTTCGTGTCCCATGCCAACGCGCCGGGACATCCTGGCACGTTGCTCGACCGGTTTCGGCCTGCTCGCGCTCTCCGGATTGATGGCCGAGAATGCGTTCGCCGGACTTGCGCCTGAGGGTGAGGATCGCTCGCTTGTGCAACCGCACTTCAAGCCGAAAGCGCGGAACGTCATCTTCTGTTATATGTCGGGCGGCGTCTCACACGTGGACTCGTTTGATCCCAAGCCGCGGCTGGTGAAGGAGCACGGCCAACCGATGCCGGTCAAGGTCGAACGGACGCAATTCAACAATAACGGCAATATCTTCGGGAGTCCGTTCTCGTTCGCTCCCTATGGAGAGAGCGGAATTCCCGTCAGCAGTCTGTTCCCGCAGGTGGCAGCGCATGCCGATGATCTGGCGGTCATTCGATCGATGACGACCGCCGTCAACGAGCACGCGCAAGGCAATTACGCCATGCACACAGGGTTCCCGTTTCTCGGCCATCCGTCGGCCGGTGCCTGGATCAATTACGGACTCGGCAGCGAGAACCAGCAGCTTCCGGGGTTCGTTGTGCTGGAAAGCGGCGGTGCCGTGCCACCTCATGGAGGCATCGGCCTGTACAGCAGCGGCTATCTTCCGGCGCAGCATCAGGCGTCGATCATCAAGGTCGATCAACCGGAACCGGTGCGCAACATTCGTCCGCCGGCGAACGACCTCACGCAGGCAGAGCGGTTATCTCTCATCCGCT
>JAHBXU010000270.1 GCA_019636315.1 Planctomycetaceae bacterium
CTTGCGATTGGCCTGACGGCAGAAGTGCTGCAGGAAATGCTCGGCCAGCGGTTGCACGTCTTCGGGCCGTTCGCGCAATGGCGGAATATCGAGCGTGACGACGCTCAATCGGTAGTACAGGTCCTCGCGAAACCGCTTGGCCCGCACGGCTTCCACCAGGTTTGCATTGGTCGCCGCGACAACGCGGACGTTAATGGGAATCATCTGTGATCCGCCGACGCGCGTGATGACCTTCTGCTCCAGAACCCGCAGCAGCTTGGCCTGGCCGCCCGGACTCATGTCGCCGATTTCGTCAAGAAACAACGTGCCGCTGTCCGCCAGTTCAAACTTGCCGGCGCGTGTATCGTATGCGTCGGTGAACGCTCCCTTCTCGTGACCGAACAGCTCGCTTTCCAGCAGCGTCTCCGTCAGAGCAGCACAATTGACGGCAACAAAAGGATGCTCGGCCCGAGTCCCCTGATAGTGCAATGCCTGTGCAGCCACCTCCTTGCCGGTGCCGCTCTCACCCAGAATGAGCACCGGCAGGTCCGTCGCCGCCAGTCGCCCGATCGACGCCCGCAGCCCCGCGATCGGCGGGCTGTCGCCGATAATCCGCACCCGCTGCGCGGCTGCTTCCGTCAGTTGACGATTGCTGCGAATCAGTTGTTCGCGTTCACGAACGCTCTGCACGACGGTCGCGACTTGCAGCGACAGGTCATGAACCGCCTGCTCGTCGGATGCGTCAAACGGCCCCTCGTCCTTGTTAATCAGTTCGAAAGCCCCAATCCGCTGACCGGCGCCGTCGATCAGGGGGGTACAGAGCAGATTCCGCGTTTTGTAGCCGCTCTTTTGATCGACACTCTGATCGAAGCGACGGTCGGCATAGGCCTCGTCCACACGAATCGTGCGGCCGGTTTGGATCACCTCACCGACAATTCCCTGGTTGTCAGGCAGCCACAGCCGCCCTCCTTCGACCCCCAGTGCGGGACAGGCGACCAACTGCCGCTGATCGCGATCCCACAGGAAGATGCTGGCGCGGTCGCAGCCCAGCAGGCGTGTCGCCTTGCCCGCAATGCGCTCCAGAACGGGCAACGTTTCGCGTTCACCGGCAAACTCGTGAGCCAGTTCGAGCGTTCCTCGCAGCCGGTCCAATTCTTTCTGCTGAAGACTTCGCTGACTCACCAGCGCCAGACTCCGCGACAGGATCCTCCCGATGATCCACGCCGCCGGAAGCGCATCCTTCCGCAAGCTGCGCCCGTGCGTGAGAAACACGTGCCCGGCACACTCAATCAACGGCACCGCGACGGCCGTGGTCGTTCGATCTGCCGCCTCCTTCGCCAATCCAGCCGCTTCGCGATCGAGCACATCGGAAAGCAGGGGACCGGGCAGGTCTCCCTTCACCAAATGGCTGCTGGCCGCAACGATTCGCCACTCGGGCGACCGTTGGACAACGGCCGACCAGTCTCCATTGAGTTCGACCGCCGCTTGCGGGAGTGCACGTTCCAGCAACTCCTGCGGGGTCCGTGCACTCATTGTGATCGCATCGAGCCGATCACATAGTTGCACGAGCGATGAATGCGGGAATTCGCGAGCGAGCCAGGGTGACTCACGCCAAGTCATCCAAGTGACTAACACAGTTTGGTTGCCTCGTGCACAATGATATACCGGAAGCCCGCAACGCCATCAGGATGACAACAGGCGCGCCGTCATTTCTATGTCGACAAGCGAGATTGTCAAGACCAACATGATTCTGAAGGACGCGGCCACACAGCAGCCCTCATCCACAATCAGACGCTCGATTGGAATCTGGCCCAAGCCGCGAGAGCAACGGCCGCAGTCTCAATTCGCAAGATATTGGCCCCCAAGCTGATGCGTTGGCCCCCCGCGGCTTCTGCCAGCTCCAGCTCATGGGGCGTGAATCCCCCTTCCGGGCCAACAGCGATCAGCAGGCGGCTTGGGTGGTCGTGGGGGAGATCCATTCCCCTGAGGCTCCGCCCACGGGGATCGGCGACCAACAACCGATTATCGCCCACGAGACTCAGGGCTTCGTTCCACGGGCAGAGAGTATCGAGCGCCATCAAGTCGTTCCGGCCACACTGTTTGCACGCAGCAATCACTGCGGCCTCCATTTTGTCGCGTTTCCCCTCGCCTGGATGAACCACCGACCGCTCGGTGCGGATCGGAATCAGCCGCGCCACACCCAACTCGGTCGCTTTCTCGACGAGCCACCGGAAGCGGTCGACTTTCGGCGCCGCCGTAAGCAAAGTCAATTGAGGACCTGACGCCGTTGTCGGTGGCAACGGTTCCGTCACGGCCAGCCGCACGGAACGCTTGCGGATCTCCTGTATTTCGGCGAGCGCCGAACTTCCTTTGCCGTCAAACAGCGTCACCTGAGTCCCCACCCCGAGGCGAAGCACGCGGGTCAGATGCGCTGCCTCGTCTCCTTCCAGGTCAACGGCGCCTCCATCCAGCGACTGGGGTGCATAAAACCGATGCATGTTTCCTGTTGTGGCGAATCCGTGGAATTTGCGACGAAGGCGACGGTCGACTCAACCCGACGCGGTGAGTCTGTCGATTATAGCGATCAGGGCGCCCGCGCCCGAAGGTATTTCGCGCCGCGGAATCGCGTTGTCACCCGACGCGTCAGCGAGGAATTGCGGGGGCCCTCGCTGACGCTTCGGGTGACGGTCGACAGTCTCCATCAGGCAATTCGTTTGCGGCCCCTCAGGTCATGAACTGTTCGGGCCAGGGAAAGGGCTGATCTCTCGATGCCAGATAACCTGCAGAAGCACGGTTTCGAACCGGAGACGCTGCGGGCCGCCGCCGCCCGATTGCCGTCGTTCGAGGAGGCGCTCGCCCGACTGCTGTACCTCGTCGAGCATCGGCGTCCCTGCGGGATCGTCTTCGGTCAAGCGGGAACCGGCAAGTCGGTCCTGCTGGAAGCCCTTCACGAGGAGCTGACGATGTCCGAATCGGCGGGGGCGACATGTCGCCCGCTGCTCATCAACCGGCGTCTGGGTCGCAGCGAAGAGGGATTCGCCTGGTCGCTGGCCACCGCGATGGGACTTTCCCCTCAGGACGGCATGCCGCGCGACGTCCTGTGGCGTGCGATTGAAGACCGCCTCGAAGGTGCGGCTCTGGCCGGCCAGTCAATCATTCCAATCTTCGACCATCTTGACGTCACCGACCCGCAGACCGTTGGCGATCTCCGTCGCTGTGGAGACCTTGCCGTTCAGACAAGGACCACGATTGTGCTGAGCGCCCGGCCAACACTCGGTACCGCCCTGGCCACCGTCGTCGGCTCACTGTGCGACCTGAAAGTCGAACTGACGGCGTGGACCCGACAGGAAACCAACGACTTTGTGACAAATCTCCACGAAGCCATGCCGGATCTATCCATCGCCGACGACGCGTTCGACGAAATCCACGCGTCGGCTCGCGGCCGCATGCGAGACACCGTCCAGCTTCTACGACTCGCCGTGTTTGCGGCTCGTGCGCAGGATGTTCCGCTGATCGACGCGGATCTCATCCAGACCGTGGCCAGCGAGATCTGGCAGCCGGTATCGCAACTGGCCGCCCGGAGTTCGACTCTCCCATCGTCCGCGGTCCTGGCGTCCGCAAGCGAATGAGCCGGGTGCTCAGGCGCCATGTGGCCCGTACGGAATGTCGCGGCTATCGATCCAGTTTCACCGGCTTTCCAGTCGCTGCGGATTCGAGGATCGCTTCGGTCGCCTGAAAAACTGGCCAGGCGCATGAGGCTGGCGCCTGATTTTCGCAGCGTTCTTCGAGCAGATCGAGAAACGCCTCCACGGGATTGGACTCCGGTTCCAACGGCGACACGGGCTCCACCTGGTTGTCGCGCGCGATCCACACGCGCATATCGCGAATCATCAGGTCCGCGTGCTCGCAGTGGATGTGCAGGTCTTCTCCCAGATGTTGGGCGTTCCCGACAAAGTCCATCGTAACGGGGACGTCGTTCGTGGTGACGGCGGACACGTTGGTCATCACCTCCACGCGGCTGCCGTACTTCCAGCTCCGCGCAAAGACCTCGGCGAGCTCCAACCCGCTGGCATAGAACAACGCATCCAGCTTGTGACTGCCGGCATCCCCCACAAAGCCCCCCGGATTGACGGCCGGATCGTCGCGCCAGGTGCCGCCGATGGTCTGCTGCCAGCGTTCCGATGAGTGCGACGCAATGGCCCGGACTGTGCCCCATCGTCCGGAGAGAACCTCACGCCGGAGCGTTCGATAGATGGCCCAACTGCGGCGCTGATATGCGATGGAGCAGGGGGGCCCGCCGTCATTTTCCAGAAGCCTGATCAATTCGGCCGTGCGCTTGCGCGTGTCCGCCAGCGGCTTCTCACAGAGAAGGCCCCAACCCCGCTGACGAGCTTCCACAACGTGCTCAAAATGCAGCGACGTCGGCGTCGCGAGGAGCAGCGCGTCGACATCGTCTCGGGACCACAATGCGGCGAGTGACTCGCACACCGCGGCTTCGGGAGCCAGTTCGTTCCGCAGACGTTCAGCCGCCAGGCGATCCACGTCAGAAACAGCGACAATCGTGGCACGCGCGTCCGCTCCCAGGCGCGTCGCATGCACACGGCCCATCCGCCCGCATCCCAAAACCGCAAACCGGATCGGCATCATGGCGAGTGAGTCGGTACCAAAGGATTGCGAAAGACGCGGAGCGCTCGAAGACGTTCAGGGCAGCACGAACGGCGAACAGGGCAACCCGAACGTACTCGCCACGGCAGCATTCGTGATCTTTCCCGCATGCATGTTGACCGCGTCGGCCAGACCGGGATCGCGCGCGATGGCGGCGGCGAGGCCGTCATTCGCAATGCGGAACACATAGGGAAAGGTCACATTGCACAGAGCGTAGGTGCTGGTGCGCCCCACCGCGCCGGGCATGTTGGTGACGCAGTAGTGAACGATGCCTTCCTCCACATAGGTCGGTTCGGCGTGGGTCGTGGGGCGGCTCGTCTCCAGACATCCCCCCTGGTCGATGCACACGTCTATCACGACGGCGCCCGGTTTCATCAATCCCAGGTCAGCGGCAGTCACAAGATGGGGCGCCTTCGCGCCCGGAATTAACACGGCCCCAATGACGAGGTCCGCCAGCAGCAACTGTTCGCGGATATTATGCCGGTCGGAAAACAACGTGTTCACGTTCGGCGGCATGATGTCTTCCAGATAGCGCAATCGGTCGACGCTGACGTCCATGAGCACGACGTCCGCCTGAAAGCCGGCCGCGATCTGCGCGGCATTCTTACCCACGACCCCACCCCCGAGAATCAGGATGTGCGCTGGCGGCACGCCGGGGACACCCCCCAGGAGAATCCCGCGGCCCTCCTGCGGCCGCTCCAGAAACTTGGCACCTTCCTGAATGCTCATGCGGCCCGCAACTTCGCTCATCGGCGTCAGCAGCGGCAAATTGCCCGTCGGCCCCCGCAGCGTTTCGTAGGCGACGGCTGTCACTCCCGTATCGAGAACACTCCTCGTCAACACTTCGTCGGCGGCAAAGTGAAAGTAGGTGAAGACCGTCTGTCCCGCTCGCAACAGCGGCCACTCTTCAGGCTGTGGCTCCTTCACCTTGACGATCAGGTCGGCGTGGCGCCAGACATCCTCGGCGGCGGGGACGATCCGGGCGCCGCACTGCTGATAGCGTTCGTCGCTGATGCCGCTGCCGTAGCCGGCGCCGGACTGGATCAGCACCTTGTTGCCGGCACGGGTGAGTTCTTCCACGCCAACGGGCGTCAGGGCGACGCGCGACTCGTGCGTTTTGATCTCGTTGGGGACGCCCACCACGCAGGCGCTCGAACCGGAAACGGGAAATGACATGCTTGGCCTCACCACGTTTGGCGAGACACTCCGGTCTCGCGCCTGGAGGCGAGGCTAAAGTGCCTCACCCACCCGTTTTATTCTCGATACCCCCGCATCGCGATTCAAGGCACGCTGGCCGACGGACGATTCGTCGCCACAATGAACCCTTGCCCGCATCTCCGAGCGTACTTCCCATGCCGCCGCGCTGGCTCTCGCTGCTGATCGTCGCTTGCTGGCTCGTTCTCAATAGCTGGCTTTTCTACCGCGAACTGTTGCCGCGACTGCTGCCCGGCCAGCCGCCCCCGTTGACCGTCGATCTCGTTGAGGAAGCGCAGACCCGGCGCATATCAACCGTCTGGTCGGTCTTACAGAACGGCAAGGACGTCTGCATCGCCCGGAC
>JAHBXU010000271.1 GCA_019636315.1 Planctomycetaceae bacterium
CCCGGCAAGAACGCCTCGCCGGTCCGCGCGCCGTTCCCTCGCTTTCACTCTTCGTCGCGCGATAAGTCCGCACGGGTTGGTCGGACAAGCGCCAGTAGACGCAAAGTGCGCTGAGGCGTGCTACGCACCCATCACAACCGTTCCCCTCTCAGCTCGTTCCGTCATTGTCCGGGGTCTGTATTCGGGGTGATGATTGAGCCGGTCGATCGCATCACGGTTCAAGGGAGCTGTGACCGTCAGGGGCCGAGCTGGGCGATGGTGCCGCCCGAATGTGGCGTCGCGATCTCGGCCGCGATTTTTGCTCCTGTCGGTGATTTGGGTTTTTCGACGAGCCAGACGTTGCGGAACATGACCGGATTGCGATGATCCTGAATCAGCGTGGGCAACGGTTCGGGCCCTTCAGGGCGGCCTGCCCCGGTCTTATTCGGAATGGCCGCCTGATGGTGGACCAACACGCCGTTATGCCAGACGCTGATCCTCATATCCGACAGCTTGCTTCCGTCGGCATCGAACTGTGGAGTGACGAAGTCGATGTCGTATGTTTGCCAGACGAGGGGCGGAAAGCACATGTTGATGTCGGGCCGACGCGTCCTGTAAAGCGCACCGCATTCATTCTCGACTCCTTCGAGCCCGAAGGTGTCCAGAATCTGCACTTCATAACGTCCCTGCAGATAGAGACCGCTGTTGCCGCGGTTCTGACCTCGCCCCAGCGGCTTGTACGGCAACCGGAATTCGGCATGCATCCGGAAGTCGCCGTAGGCGTCGGTTGTTGCCGTGCCTGACTGCAACAGGCCGTCCGGGGTCACGGCCGCATTCACCAGGCGGCTGGTGTCACTGCCGTCGAATAGGACGATCGCACCGCGCGGCGGCAACGCACCCATCGTCGGACTAATCCGCTGGACCTTGCGATACTCGCCCTCCAACGCTCCGGCCGCATCGAACGCGCGGACCGTCTGTCCATCGGCGACAAGTTGTAAACCGGCGCCCTGCAACTCCACGACATCTCCTTGCCGGGCCCCTTCGAAGAGCTGTCGATCTCCGCCGAACCAGCCGTCACCCGGCAAGCCGCCGTGGTATCCTGTCGCCGCGAACTCGCCGTTGCCGAGGGCCATCACATGCAACCCGGCGCTCCGCGTCTCCCGTCCCCAGCGCGAGAATCGCGTCCATCCCAGATACTCGCCCTGGAATCGATAGTCCTCGTCGGTGCTGGCGGGGTCTATGTACGCGGGGCCTTCTTCCGGATTGCCCTCCCGCGGCTGTGCCACGGCCGGACTGGCGATTGCGGCGAGCACCAGGAAGATTCCGGCGAAAGGACGCAGCAGAAGGGTCTGGTTCATCGACACGGCGGTTCCCACTCTCTGACAAGGAGTAACATCGAACTGATCCGCAGGCGCAGCAACACAGCGTAATGTAACAGTGTCAACACTGAGACGAGCCTCTGCAAGGCAAGATCGTGAACTTCCGTGGGGACATCTTACGAACGCCCGACGGAGTCGATGACGTCCTGTTGCCAGTCCTCATTTTTCACCAGATCGTGCGACGTTGGCAGCGCGGGGCACCGAATTCGAATCGCGCCGTGGAATGCGCCCTCACGCCTTCAATTTTTCGGGGAGGCGATGTGCAGGGCCCGACGTGTGGAACCTGGCATTCCTGCTCAAGGTCCTCAGGCCCTCCAATCGACCTGTGGGTGATCCGGGCCGGCGCTGTCTTGTTTGCTGCGCGAGCACTGTTGCGGCCGGCACGCGGGTCTGGAAAGGCGCGACGCGTCGGCCAACCGGAATCAAAAAACGCCGACCAGACAGATCTGTCTGGCCGGCGTTCGGGCCGGGTCCTGCCCGGTCCGTTGCAGGAGTCAACCGCTCAGCACGATCAACCGCAGTGCGGGACCTCTGAGCGGCTCCCGCGAACAATCACGTCAGTAGACGTCAGTTTCCGGTGTTGTTCTCCGATTGGGGCTGCTGACCGTCCGTTTCCGACGGCTGTGGAGTGGTTTCATTGAGTCGCCGCTCCTGCCGAATCTCCTGCCGCCGCTCGCGCGTCTGGCGGTCGAGATCGGGCCGTGCCGCACGCCGCGCCCGGACATTGTAGAACTGATCGACCTCCACAACCCATTGCGGATTCCGCAGGCCGCGAATCTCGACGGACGGGATCCTCGGCGCGCGGGTCAACCGTTGTCGGTCGAAATTGATGCGGATGAACCTCTGGTCGGGCTGATCGACGAAGTAGTTGAATTCAGCAACCGCGGCAGGGACGACGAGAAGATCGCTGCTCACCTCCGCGCCCGCCTGCGCTGCGACGCCCGAGTCGAGCAACATGTAACGTACCTGCTCTGAACGCGAGTCAATAAGAAGGTCCTTCACGCGACCGATGACCTGACCGTCCGAACCTTGCACGGACATGCCCATGAGATCGCTCGCCTTATAGAAATCGCCCGCACCAACGGCATCCGACGGATCGATTCCCTGTTGGCGCGGCGCCTGCTGGCGCGGCTCAGCGGGGACTACCTCCTGTCCCTGGAGAATCGGCAGGCAGGCGATCGTCAAACCTGCCAACAGTGCTGCAACCAAGACATGCTTTGTCATCATTTGCTCCTCGTTTTGATTTCTGTCATCGCCTCCGAGGCGACATTCCCCCGCTCGATACGCAAAGAGTAGCGGGAGGAGCAGGCTGATCACTGAGGAAAGCTCAATGTCTCCACGTGGGGGGATTGTTCAATTCGGCGGTCGGTCGATTCTGCATGGACAACAGTCCATATCCGGCGGCGTTCGCTTTGGAAGATCGCCCGCGTTGCCGTTTTTCGAGGGCGTGCGTTTGAGTTCGCAAAGAATCTCGTTGAAGCGACCCGGCCCTTCGTCCGCCAGAGCGTATGCCAGCATCCGCGAGCAGATCGCTCAACAACGTCTGGAATGACAGGGGACGCACGCAGATCCGAGCAGGGATCTTGTTGGGGAAGCGCTATTCCGATCGGCCGTTCGACGGCGCAGCGACGGCGTCGAGGCGCGGCAAACGAACCGCGTCCCAATCAACACCCGCATCGCTTCCATCACTGGCCGCGTCGACAGCAGGATTTGTCTGGGATGCGTCCAACTGGAGATCGTCGCGCGTCATCTCTGCGTGCCGGCGATCAGATTGCGGACGCAGCAGGGTTCCCCAACCGCCGCCCGGCGGCCGCCGGACGCTGGAACTCCACAGCTCGTCGAACTCGCTGCGATTGATCTCGGCTCGAGTTGAAGGACTGGAGATTTGCCAGACAGTATCTGGTCCTTCGAGGAACGTCGCATACTCGGACCATGTTAAGCGGTCACGAAAATCCTCAGGCTCCAGGTCCCCCTGCATCACAATCAGCGGCGCGGTGGTCGAGACGACGCTGTCACCCACTTGAACGACCAGCCGCGGCACCGAATGATTCACCTGGACATCGAAGGTGGCGAGTCCATCGCGGAGCAGTGCGGTGACGTGCTTCAGCTCCAGTTCGACATCGTGTCCCTTTTTCATGTCGGTCATGACGTCGTAGGTATCGGTGCCTTCGAGGCGGACGATGGCGCCCCCCAAGGCCAGCGCGACGTTGTTCAGCCGAATTCGGGCGGGGTCGATCGTCCGGCTGAGAAGAAAATCTCCTTCGCCGCGGAAGAAGCAATCCTCCGCCACAATCTTGACCGGATCGGGAGCGATGTCCGCAAAGGTGGTGCGGCCCGACTCCGCATGTTCGATGAGCGCGGCAGGCCGCGGCGCTTCGTTCTCCAACGTGATGGAGACTCCGTGCAATTCGAGGTGTTCCACATCGACCAGCGAGAACAGCACCCAGTGCCCGAAGATTCGTAGTGGATCGACCGTGAGCTTCAAATCGATGTTGTTCAAATCGAGCGATCCACCGGAAAGTGAGATCACGGGGACCGATTCTTCACGCCGCGTCGCAAAGTATCGCTCCGGCAGGGCGAACCGAAGCGTCGGCCGATAGTCCTTGGCGGCACGGATGCGGAGTGACTTACCGACCAACCGCAACGGTGCCTGGGGCGGGTGTTGATCTCCGTTGAACTGTAATTCGATGACGGCATTCTGGTTGGGTGCGGCGGCACAGGCCGCCTCCAGTGTTCGGAATGCTTGCGGCGGCAGATTGTTGACAAGCAGGACAAACGAATTCGGATTCAAAACGGCCGCCGGCGGTGGATCGGGCTCCCGCTCGGTGCCGGTCGTATTGCGACCCGAGGCCCCAGTCGATGGAGTCGAGTCAGCGGCTTCCTGCGGAAGACTGCTCTCGGGATTAATCCCGCCATTGCCGGATAGCGGGTCCGCAGGATTCAGTTTATCCGTCAAAAGCTGGGGGACCGCATCGTTGGCGGCCGGGGGAAAGGGTCCGAGCGACAACGGCGCGGCTGGAGAAAACAGCGACGGTTCCGCTGGGGGCAACGGGCGCGCGGCGGGGTCCGTCTGCATGAGTCCGGCTTGCGGGCCATCCGTGACCTCCGTGGGCGCCGTCAAGCTGGGATGATCGCTGCTTCGCGATGCCGCGCGGCTTCCCGCAGCAAGCGCCGAGGGGAGGCGGGGCGGTTCCGGCGCGGAATCCTCGACGCGCGGCGGTTGAGCAAGATCAATGATCAACACGCTGACCAGCAGCAGGGCCGCCGTCAGCATCCAGCCGCCGTACTGCTTCCAGAGCCCCCATCCCTCAGCCGGGCGGGGCGGCGTCCAGACCACAGCATCCGTCGGCGTCGGCTCCAACCCGAAGCGGTGGGCGATGGTCGACAGCGCGGCGATCAGCTCGTCCGGAGTGGAATAACGATCGCGCGGATCGCTGGCCATCATGGTGCGAACAACGCTCGCCAGATCGGGGGGGACCTGCGGATTCTTCTCCGCGGCATCAGGAATATCCTTCGCCTGGTGGTCGAGCAGTTTCTGAAGCATCGTGCCGACCGGATAGGGCGGAGCGCCGGTCAGCATGTGATACAGCGTACATCCGAGCGAATAGATGTCGCTGCGGACATCGACATTCCGCGGATCTTTGGCCTGCTCAGGAGAGATGTAATCGAATGTGCCCAAGGTCGTCCCGTCGAGCGTCAGGTCATCCGACGCTTGGGGATCGCGCTTGCGCGCCAATCCGAGATCGACCAGTTTCGCACGTCCCTGCGGCGTGATGATGATGTTGGACGGCTTGATATCTCGGTGCACGACACCGGCGGCGTCCGTGTGTCGCAGGGCCGTCGCGATCTGCAGCGTGTAGTTGACGGCATCGGTCGGGTCTAGTGGACCTCGCCGCTCAATGAGTTCCCTGACGTTGACCCCGTGAACGAACTCAAACGCAATGAAGGGGAGTCCCTGATCCTCTCCGACAAAATACACGCGGGCGATGTTCTCATGGTCCATCTGCGCCGCCGCGCGCGCCTCGTTCCGAAATCGCTCGATCGAATTGGGATCATGCGACTGAGTGGGGGAGAGCACCTTCAAGGCGACGAGGCGGTCAAGGCGAGTATCGACGGCGCGAAACACCGCCCCCATGCCGCCACGGCCGATTTGTTCCTCGACGCGGAAGTGCCCCAACTGACAGGCGGGGATCGCGATCGGCTGACCCATATCCCGAGTCGCGACGGGGTGCAGTTGCGACCAGAGCTCGACCGCCGAGGCCGTTCGAAGCGACGTGGGCGCTAGTTCCAACGACGAATCCCGGCTCATTGCGGCGACGGAGTCGCGCGCCGGCATCGGCTTGACGAACGCCAGCGATGAGCCTTGCGTTTCCACCCGCCAGGATGACCCGGATGAACTCATGGGAAGTCGAACACCCACACGGCCGTCACTCGGCCGACTCAATAATACGCTGATGAATTAGAATGACCACGGCTGGCCCATTCGCGGCTCCGTGTCCGGTGCGCACCGCTTCGAGATCATTGGTTGTTGTGGCACGTGGCGTGAAGTCAACGGCGTTGATGCCGAGTTGCCGCCGAAGAGCCGGCCGCTTGAGTAGTCGCCATCCGGAACGCCCCCTCATAGTTTAACTCACAACGCACACAACCGTTCTCAGTTGTTGAACATTTCCTCCACGTCCGTCTGAATGGACCGCAAGTATTCTCGGGTTTTCTCACAAAGCTGACGGGTATACTCATCGCTCTTGAGCGTGGAGGCGACTCCTCCCCGGATCGCGGCATCGGAAACCAGATCCCGCTGGTCTGGATGGTTCGCTTTACGCGCCAA
>JAHBXU010000272.1 GCA_019636315.1 Planctomycetaceae bacterium
CGCAAGGACGTGTCAGATGCTCTCTCCGCTGGACGGATACATCGGGTTCGATATTGTCGTTCCTGTTGATGACTCGGCACATCCGCTCATCGTCGAGATCAATCCCCGCTTGACGACCAGCTATCTGGGTTACCGTAAACTGGCAGCAGAGAATCTCGCCGCCCGGATGCTGACACCCTCAAGCGATTCGTTGTGGCAGTGGCTGGCAGGTGACGTTGACTTTGCAAGTGACGGAACCTTCAGCAGGCGTCTCGCCCCGATTCTCAGCGAGCGCGAACAATCCATTTGATGGAACGGAACAGGAGGAGGGGGCCTTGCGGATGATCGGACTGGATATTGGCGGCGCCAATCTCAAGGCGTCCGATGGGGAGGGCACATCCGTCTCGCAGCCGTTTGCGATGTGGCAATGCACCGACGACCTGGGTGCCGCCCTGCGCGCGTTGCTGGTGACGTTTGGGCCGGCGGACGGCGTCGCCGTCACGATGACGGGCGAGCTGGCGGATTGTTTCGCCACCAAAGTGGAGGGAGTTGAGCGGATTCTCGCTGCCGTGACAGAGGCCACATCCGGGCCGGTGCACGTGTGGCAGACAGCCGGGGAATTTGTCACGCCGGAGATTGCGATCGAGTTCTCCGTGTTGACGGCGGCGGCCAACTGGCACGCCCTGGCGACCTGGGCCGGCCGCATGGCGCCGCAGGGCACCGCGCTGCTGATCGACATCGGATCGACGACGAGCGACATCATCCCGCTTTCCGAAGGGATGCCGATTCCGACGGGGCGAACCGATCTTGAACGACTCCTTTCGGGAGAACTGGTCTACACAGGTGTCCGTCGGACGCCGGTGTGCGCGGTGGCGGATTCGGTTCCACTGGGAGACGAGCGGTGTCCTCTGGCGGCGGAACTCTTCGCGACGATGGATGACGTCGCGTTGGTTCTCAAGGAAGTCACCCCGGACGAAGGGTGTATGGAAACGGCCGACGGACGGCCCGCCACTCGCCTCGCCGCGCTGGCGCGGCTCGCCCGCATGTTGTGCTGCGATCTGACGGAACTCAATGAATCGCAGCTCGTCGCCTGTGCCACGTTTCTGCGGCAACGGCAGATCGAGACGCTTTCCACGACCGTCACTCGCGTGGTGAGTCGACTGCCTGAGTCTCCTTCGTCGATTTTGCTGTGCGGAGAAGGTGAGTTTCTGGCGCGCCGCGTGGTCGCCTCGCTGCCTGTCATGTCCGGACGGGAGCTGATCAGCCTGTCGGATTGTCTCGGTCCGATGCATTCTCAAGCCGCCTGTGCATACGCTCTCGCCCGGCTTGGTCGCGAGCGGATTAATTAGCGACTCGATCCGTCCTGTAGGGTGTGGCCGGCAGCGTTGACGAGCACGCGCGCTGTTGGGTCACGCTCAATTGCTGACGCTGCGGATTACTGTGCCGTGGCCGCAATGCCGGAGCGTCGGCGTTCTGGCGAGGCGGCAATCGTCCGGGTAGACTCGTCGAATCAGAAATGCACAACCATGAGACTGACCTGCAGGGAGCCCGGAAAATATGCCCGCGTCCAAGACGTCCAAAGCCGCGTCGTCGCTGTTTCCGGAGACCTCGAACGGCTCGACCATTGTCCGACTCTGTGACCTGGAACCTGGTCAACTGGGAGACTGTTTCGCGCTCTTATCGGCGCGCGAGCGGTCGACCACGCGGGACGGCAAGCCGTATTTTCGTTGCACTTTTCGCGACGCCCGGCGGAGTGCGACGGCCATGATCTGGTCGGACACACCGTTCTTCGCAGACTGCGAGCAGAGCTGGCAGGCGGGTCGTTTCTACAAACTCCGCTGCCGCTATACAGAAAATTCCTATGGACCACAGATCGACCTCGACCGTATCCGCGAAGTGACCGACGGAGACGGCGCGGAGGGGTTCGACCCGGGGGAGTTTCTCCAGTCGAGCCGGTTCGATCTTGAGGAGATGTATGCCGAGTTGACGTGTCTCGTGGAGTCCGAGATCGAGAATGGCCCGCTCAGGCAACTCGTGGCGGAAATCCTCGTCCAGCATGCCGATGCCATCAAGACCATTCCGGCCGCCATGCGCAATCACCATGCCTACCGTGGTGGATTTCTTGAACACGTGGTGTCGGTGACAAGGCTCGCGGTCCATCTGGCCGACAAGTACCGCGCCTACTATGCAGACATGCAGCCTCCGCTGGATAAGTCGCTCGTTGTGGCCGGCGCCGTGCTGCACGACATCGGCAAGCTCGCGGAACTCGATCCGCAACCCCAGGGGGCAAGCTACACGGCACAAGGTCGCCTGATTGGACACATTCTGCTCGGGAGGGACCTTGTTCGCGACACGGCCGCCACTATCGACGGACTCGATCCGGAAACGCTGCTGCGATTGGAGCACATCATCGTGGCCCATCAGAATCTGCCCGAATGGGGATCGCCCATCGCGCCGCACACGCCGGAGGCGTTACTGGTCCACTATGCCGACGATATTGACGCCAAGTTTCATATGATGGCGGCTGTCCTCGAATCCGAACCGTCGGACCATGAGGAGTTTACGAGCCGCGACAATCCCTTGCGCCGACACATCTTTCGCGGGCTGTGATTCTGATTCGCACACTGGCCGTCCTGTGGGCCTTGCCGAATACGGCCATTGGCTTGGCGGTGGGGACCCTCGGCCTGATGACCGGTGGGCATGTGCAGCGTGTCGGGCACACCGTCGAATTTCACGGTGGATTTGTCAATCGTCTGCTGCAGCATCTGCCGGTGAAACCGATCGCCCTCACCCTGGGACATGTGGTGCTGGGTCAATCCGCTGCCGCCCTTGATATGTCTCGCGAGCACGAGTGGGTGCACGTTCGTCAGTACGAGCGCTGGGGGCCGCTGTTCTTACCGGCGTATCTCGCCTGCTCCCTTTGGCTCTGGATGCAACGGCGCGACGCGTATCGCTGCAATCCCTTTGAACACGAGGCCTTCGAACACGATCGCCTCTGCGCCCGGGGTGAAATGAATCGCAAAGCCCCTGATCGGCCGGTCTGACTCTCAAGTGAGGTCTTGAGCCGATTCGGGACCGAGTCGCTGGTCGATCCATTCCGGCGAAACGAACCGGCGGAGCATCCAGCGCATTTGCTGATTGATCTGAGGTGTGATCCGGACTCTCTCGGCGGTGGTCTCCACGTTCGTTCGCCAGTCAAATCCGGCGGCGGAAATTCGTACCGGCCAATTCTGCTGGAGGGCCACCGCGTTGAAGCGATCCTGAAGACGTCGCGCCCAGACGATCCCATACGTATCACGATAGTCCGCCCAGAGCCGGTCCAGCGGATCGCGATTGGGCGAGCTGCGGCGACTTTGCCAGAAGGCGAACAGCGCGGCGGCTCCCATCACGAGACTGGCCGCGGTGCGCGCGACCGGTGGAGTGAGGGCACTTCCGGAGACCGCGGAAAAAGGAACGGCCAACAGGCATACCGCCACGGCATAGCTCAACGCCGACGGCCAGAACCGCGTTCCCAGATAGTTGCCGGTCCCCATGAGCAGCACCAGGGCAAATCCCACAAGCTGCGGCGTCTCGAGAGTAATCTCGCTCGCGGACTGGTGCATTGCCCAGACGATGAGGGCCGGCCATCCCAGCACGCCCCACAGAGGAATGATCACAAACCAGGTCCAGGCGCCGGCGCCGGGCCGCCGGGCCCCCAGGACAGCGATCGGTGGGGAAAGACAGATCAAGAGGGCCGCAAACCAGGCGAGTTCTCTCGACAATTCCTCCCCGAGGGAAAGGCCTGTTCCTGCGGCGGCCGCCAGCCAGACCGCCGTGGCCGCCAGGCTCCACCCCCAGGCAAAGACCAGGGTGGAGTGCCGCAAACGGGGGTAGGCGGCCGCGACAGTTCCCGCAGTCATCAGGATTGAAAGGATCGTCGCGGCGCTCAACTGCGCATTGTTCATCAGAATCGTCAAAGCCTTCCAGAACTTGGATAGGAAGACATCATCGTAGCCGGCGACAGGCGGCTCTCCCATTACGAACGATCGTCTTTTTCTGCCCTCAGCAACCGGTTCAGTCGTTATGACCTGACTCGATCTCAACGAACAACCGATACAACCGAGCCGACCCACGCGCCCCCGGTCACTGTGGAGGGAATCCGGCGCTTCGCGAGCGAGAGTCTCGGCGAGAGTTGTCGAAACAATGGGACAGGTGGACCCAATCGTCGTGTGAGCGGAAAGCTTCGGTTCGTCACGACCAGAGTTCCCAGAGACAGACGGTCGCTGAGAACATTTCCCTGCTCACGAACTCAACCCGGAAAAGTCGAGGAGAATTCAAGATGAAGTGGACAACTCTTGCTGCCATGGTGATCGTCGCCAGCGCGAACGTCGCTGACGCCGGTCTGTTTGGTGGTCATGGCAAAGCCAGCTGTTGCGCTCCTGCGCCCAGCTGCTGCGCTCCGGACCCCTGCTGCGAACCGAGCTGCTGCGCTCCGGCCCCCTGCTGCGAGCCGAGCTGCTGCGCTCCGGCCCCGTGCTGCGAGCCGAGCTGCTGCGCTCCTGAAGCGTGCTGCGACAACGGCTGTGTTGCTGACTCCTGCTGCGACGGCGGCTGGCTTCGGCCACGGACACGGTGGTGGTTTGCTGCACCGCCTGGTGCCGGTGGCAGATGCCGTGCGAAGCGTGCGTGCTGTGGCGCGCTCCAGCTGCTGTGCTCCCAGCTGCTGCGCTCCGACCTACGCCTCCGGCCGGTGATTGCTGCACCCACTGAGTGACGCTGACCTCGGAAATCGACGGCCGGATGCAAACCGACAACGTCGCCCGCCCCGAGCATCCACGAGGCGTTCCCGGAGGCGACCCCCCTCTCCTCCGGGGAATGTTGACACCGCTCAACACGATTGAAGAAACAGTCCGCACATCAGGCCGACTGTGAAAACCGACGGTCAACTGAGATGTCAATCGCTTACAGGCGTCGGCTTCCCTCAGGATCGACGCCTGAAATACCACCTGACTCGTCCTCCTCCTGGCGGTGAACTTCCGGCAGCGTGCATTCAGGCGGACGAAATCCCTCCGGATGCACCGCAGTCGCGGCGGCGAATGAGCACACGCTGGCTTTCTCCCGGCAAAACGCCGGCTGCGATCCACGGCAACGCCCGTGGCTGTCCCTCGGAATCATCACCGAGACCCGTTTTACAGAAATCGGATCCGTCGATTGTGGCAAACCCACCGGATCCCTGGGATTTCCCCTTCTCGCTCGATGGTGTTGGCAGGGGTTGGCAGCAGGCATTTCTCCTGATACCGTCTTCTCCAAAGTCATGTCATCATCGCGATGTCGGGCTCGGATGGTCCGTTGCCGTTTGTGATTGATTCTCAGCGGCACGGGGGGCGTCGCGCGCCCGGATGGACACCGCGGCCTGGAAACTGCGCCCCTTGTCGGGAAATTTGACGGTATGACACGGTCCTCTGCTCGCACTGCGACGCAAGACTATTCCGCGCTGTCCTTTCTCCGCGGAATGGTCGCCAGTCCGCGTGATGTGGCCTCCATTGCACCGAGTTCGCGCGTTCTGCTGCGACGTTTGAGTTCGCTGGCGTGTGTGCGCTCCGCGAAGTTCATCGTGGAGCTCGGACCAGGCACGGGAGGAACGACACGCGCGCTGCTCAATCAGATGCAGCCCTCCGCGCGCCTGCTGGGCGTCGAGATTATGGAGGCTTTCGTCAAACAGTTGCACCAGATTTCTGATCGGCGGCTGGACGTCGTGCACGGCTCGGCGGTCGATGTACTCACACATGCGGCTTGTCTTGGCGGGACAGCGCCGGACGTCATTATCTCGGGAATCCCCTTCTCAACCATGTCCTGGAACGACGGGCGGAGTCTGGTCAGCGCCATTCATGACAGCCTGGCGCCGGGGGGCACATTCATAGCGTATCAGCTTCGCAACCGCGTCCACGGCCTCGCGGGGGACTTATTCGGCAAACCCCAAACGTCTTTTGTCTTTTGGAACCTGCCGCCGCTGTGGATTTATCAATGGAACAAGCCCCTCATTGAACGACGGACCGAAGCGATCGAAGGCCCCCACGCCAGTGGACACGGACGCGCGCGGGGTCGGAAATCCCACCCAGCGGCGAGTGCACAACAATAACGCGCGACCGCGCGATTGGACGACGCTGTCCCCAATCAAAGCAACTCGTCCGATCATGGCAGCCGACAGCGCGCCGAACGGTC
>JAHBXU010000273.1 GCA_019636315.1 Planctomycetaceae bacterium
CTTCACTGATTCATTCGGTTGCCGATTCGTACGTGTTCGCCCACTGTCGAATGCGGCTGCCACAGTTCCGCGTCGCCGCCATCGCTCCTTTCCCCCTCTGGACGATGGCGGCGATCGTTTTTGTCGCGGGACCTGTTGAGGCCGCTTCGCTGCTTGTGACGTGTGCCCCTGACGCGATGTCCCCCGTCACTCCGCGCATGTGGAGCGACGGCTCCGTTCTTGTGCATGCGCCCTGCTCAGGGTGAGACATCACACAGCGGGACCACGGGACTTGTCGAATTGAGCAATTGTTCAATCGTCACGCTGGCGAACGCCGCTTCTGTCGCGGCATAGGCACGATCAAGTTCTGCGTGGAGCGGGCACAGCGCCGTGTGTGACTTCAGCCCCAGCGGACACTCGCGAATCCGTTCGAGCGGGGCGACAGCGTTGACCACCTCCAGGATGGTGATCTCCGCCGGATCGCGGTTCAGCTCATAGCCTCCCCCTGGACCGGAACGCGACCGAACCAGCTCGGCTGCTGCCAGATCCTGCAAAACGCGGTGCAGGTAGCGGCGGGGCACCTTCGTTTTCTCCGCCAGGATGTCGGCGGCGGCCGGCTGCCCCACGCGTCCTGCCAGGCAGGCGATGGCCCGGAGGGCGTACTCGGCGGTTTTGGAGATCATTGGGGGAACGTTTTCTGGAACCAACAATTCCTGCACCTTGACATGCAGGATTCAATTCTATACCTTAGTGTGCACAATTGGACTCTATCGAGCGACCATTGTCTCGACAAGTCCTTTCCTGCCCCGCCCCCACGTCTCACCCCACCGATTCCCACCCTCCTGGAGTCCGTCCGATGCTCAGCCGTCAAACTGTCGACATCGTCAAGGCGATCACACCTGCTGTGGCTGCGAATGCGGAGACGATCACGCGCCGCTTCTATGAGAGAATGTTCACCGCAAACCCGGAGGTCAAGGCTTACTTCAATCAGGCCCATCAGCACTCGGGAAGTCAGCAGCGGGCGCTCGCGGGAGCGATCTGTGCATACTTTACGCATATCGACCAGCTCGATGCCCTCGGTCCGGCCGTGGAAGTGATCGCCCAGAAGCATTGTTCACTGGGGATTCAACCAGAGCACTATCCCATCGTAGGACAGAACCTGCTGTTGGCGATTGGCGACGTCATGGGCCCGGCCGTTACGGACGAAGTGGTCGCCGCGGTGACGGAAGCCTATCAGTTGCTCGCCGACATCTGTATTCATCGCGAGCGGGAGATCTACCACCAGCAACTCGCACAGACTGGAGGCTGGAATGGTTACCGCCCGTTCGTTGTCACCCGGAAGGAGCGGGAAAGTGAGATCGTCACCTCGCTCTACCTGCAGACGGCGGATGGCGGAGCACTCGCATCATTTCTGCCTGGCCAGTACATCACGGTTCGCATCGATCATCCTGTCACACCGACGTCGCCGCGGAATTACAGTCTGTCGGATCGCCCGGACGTGGGGCACTATCGCATTAGCGTCAAACGCGAGTTGGCCCTCCGCGCCGATACCCCGGACGGTCTCATCTCGAGCTATCTCCACGACCAGGTGTCCGTTGGCGACCGGCTGGAGATTGGTCCTCCGTGCGGCGAATTCACGTTGGTCCCGACATTGGTCCCCGGGCGGCCCGTCGTGCTTCTGGCTGGAGGAATCGGCGTCACCCCTCTCTTGTCGATGGCCAAAGCATTGGTGCATGCGAATGTGAAGACGCCGCTTTACTTTATTCAAGCCGCGCGCAATAGTCGTGTACACGCATTGGGCGGCGAAGTGCAGGAACTGCGGGAGGCCGGCGCGCACGTTCAGACGCGCGTCCTCTATGACGCTCCTCTGGACGATGATCTGGCTCACGGGCGTTGCGACGCTGCGGGGACCGTCGACCTGGACGTTTTGCGAGACTGGACGCCGCATCGTGAGGCTGAGTTCTACTTCTGTGGTCCGAAGCCGTTTATGCAACTCGTCTCCCGCCTCCTGAACCAGTTGGAAGTCGATGCGTCCCGGATGCATTGCGAGTTCTTCGGCCCGAAACAGGAGTTGATGTCTCCGGCCGCTGCATGAACACGACCAGGAACCAGCGGCCGTCGGCGCGTGTCTCGTGTCAGAGCGTCCGTGAGCACTGTTCTTCACTCGAAGCGTCAACGAGGGCGAATTGGGAAATCGCCAATCTTGCGTTTCTCACAAATGCGTCCGGCGACTATTTTCCACGAATCGCATCTTCGAACAGTCACTCTGGCCCCGGCGAACAGATCCCACATTGTCATCCTGAGAACATCCAATGGATCCCACACAGTTGATCGATGCGTATCTTGCCGGCCCGGCGCTGCTGAGGCAGGCCGTCGCCGGCATGAGCAATGAAGAACTTGACGCGGCTCCCATTCCGGGGAAATGGTCGACACGACAGGTCGTGTGTCACATCGCGGATTTCGAACCGGTATATGCCGACCGCATCACACGCGTCATTGCCGAAGACCGACCGACGTTCTTCGGAGGGGATCCCGACCTGTTCGCCGCGCGACTGGCATATTCGGCAAGGGACATCGTGGAAGAACTCGTGCTGGTGGATGCGGTGCGACGACACGTGGGGCGCATCCTGCGGACGCTTCCGGTGGAGGCTTTCGAGCGAGTCGGCATCCATTCGGAGGATGGTCCACTCACGCTGGGCACGCTCCTGCAACGCATCACCAACCATATTCCGCATCACGTCCGGTTCATTCAGGAGAAGCGAAGCTCGCTGAAATCGTAGCCAACCGCACTTGAGAGCGAATTCTCATCTCTCGCCGCCGATTCGTCGCACGGGACTCAGGACATGGTGCCTCCACGCATTGATTCGGGAAGTCCGTTCTCCTGGCCGGCGATCGCCGTCACTTTATTCATTGTCGGTGCTCCCGCCGCAGTCCATGCTCAGATCGACTTTGAACAGGAGCCGATCAACTATGGACAGGCTCCCGTCGACGACGCCATCGTCGACCTTCAACAACGACTCGATACCGGCCAGGCCGTGCTGGAGTTCGACCAGCAGCACGGCTACCTGAAATCGCTGCTGAGACACCTCGACATTGGTATTTCGTCTCAGGTTCTGGTGACCTCCAAGACCAGTCTGCAGCTGCGGAAAATCTCCCCCGATCGCCCGCGGGCGTTGTACTTCAACGAGGCGTCCTCGATCGGCTGGGTTCAGGGAGGCGACGTTCTTGAAATCATGACGACCGATCCTCAGCAAGGCCAGGTGTTTTACACGCTGGCACAAACCAAGACAGACAGCCCTCGGTTTCTCCGCGATCGTGGGCAATGCCTGGCATGCCATTCGTCCTCGCGGACGCAGCAGGTCCCCGGGGGACTTGTGCGGTCGGTGTTGATCGATCCTCAAGGGCATCCACAACTGGGATCAAGCACATTCAACACGGATCATACCAGTCCCTTTGAGCAACGGTGGGGCGGCTGGTACGTCACCGGGTCGCACGGCGCCATGCAGCATATGGGCAACGTGATTGCTGACCAGTCGCAACCAGATCGCATCGATCGTGAGACGGGCGCTAACCTGACCGACCTGTCCCGCCTGTTCAACGTGCGTCCCTATCTCACACCGCACAGTGATCTCGTGGCACTCCTCGTGCTCGAACATCAGGTGCAGATGCAGAATCTTCTGACACGGGCCAATTATGAGAACCGCTCGGCCGCCCATTATGATGGCGTCATGAATGAGGCGCTCAAGCGTCCGGCCGACTATGTGAGCGAGTCCACCGAACGGCGGATTGCCGCGGTCGGCGATCGACTTCTGCAGTACATGCTGTTCTCCGGAGAGTTTCGGCTGACGGCACCCGTGGCCGGGACGTCCGAGTTCGCGACGGAGTTTGTTGCGCGCGGGCCGCACGACAGTCGCGGCCGTTCACTTCGAGATTTCGATCTGCAGACGCGGCTGTTCAAGTACCCATGCAGCTATTTGATCTACTCGCCTGCCTTCGACCAACTGCCTCATCCTGTCCAACAGTACGTCACCCGACGGCTGCGTGACGTTTTGACCGGAAAGGACCGCAGTCCGGAATTTGCGCACCTGTCGGCCGCAGACCGCGCCGCAATTCGCGAGATTCTGTCGGAGACGAAACCGGACCTGTGGAATGATCGGGCGGAACGACCGGAGCCGCCATCTCATTCGACCGTCGAACGCTGACATGGCGCGTTCAGGTTCCGCCAAAGCGGCAGCAGGTTCCGAACGGCAATGCCGCGCGCCTGACGAAGTGCTCTGGAACAATGGTGTCTGGCCGTTAAGACAGCGCGAATCGATGTGCTTCCTGATTGCAATCGCTCAGTCCCGACCGGTATAAGCGAGGAACGACTCACCCCCATAACAATCTCATTCGCGTCGTCGATCGAGCGGGCGCGTCAGCACAAGGGGCCGACGACAACCCGCGGCGTCCCGCTGTTTCCCAGTTCGGCCTCATGGGGAGTCCCGCGAAGGACCAGTTGCAGCTCCCCACAGAAACGCGCCCGCTCAAAGGACTGCACGAAACATGCCCGTCGAGTTCGTCGAGATTCGCACGCGCGAAGAGTTCCTCACGCTGGAGCAGGAGTGGAAGCAACTGCTCGCGGAAAGTCACCTGCCAACGCCATTTCTCAGCCATGAATGGCTCAGCGCGTGGTGGGCCAGCTTTGGTGCGGACAGTTCCATCACCGTCATCGTGGGACGGGAGGAAGATCGCCTGGTCTTTGCCCTGCCGCTGAAAGAACAGGTCGAAGCGATGGGTCCGGTGCGACTCCGCGTTCTGTCGTCTTTGACGAACAGCCATTCGTTCCGCTTCCACTATCTGATGCCGCTGTCTCGTGCGAGTCTCCTCCATGAATTCTTCGCCTATGTGAAGCGGCGCGCCGCTCAATGGCACTATGTGTTACTGTCTTATGTTCCGCTCGATGGGCCAGGAACAACATTATGGCTGGAAGCCGCGCAGCAGGCGGGACTACTGAGCTATGCCAAGACCACATTTCCCTCAGCCTATCTACCCATCACCGGCCGTTGGGAACAGCACGAACAGCGGTTGAAGAAGAGCATCACCAAAACGATACGGCGTCAGCGAAAACGCCTTCAGGAAATAGGTGACGTTCAACTTGAAACGCTGACGGAGCAGGATGCGGTGCAACAGGCTCTTCCCGAGGCGTTTGACATCGAGACGCGGAGCTGGAAGTCGGAACATGGGACGACGATTGCATCTCGAAAGGAGCTATCGGGCTTCTATCAACAGGTGGCGCAAGCGGCGGCACAACGTGGATGGATGCGGCTCTCGTTCTTGAACGTCGGCGGCCGCCGGATTGCCTTCGAGTATGCATTGGAGTATAGGGAATGCTTCTCAAGCATCAAAATTGGATACGACGCGGAGGAGTTCCGAGTGTATTCGGTCGGGCGGTTGCTGGTTCAGGCATCGATCCAGCAATGCTTCGATCGAGGTCTGGCGGAGTATGACTTCGTCGGCGGCGTATCTCCGGCGCAGGCCGATTGGGAGCCTCAAACCCGTCGGATCGGTTGGCTGTATGTGTACAACAATTCGGCGCTGGCCAAGATGCATGCCGGCGTGGAATTTACTGCGAAGCCGCTGGTGAAGCGTTTGATTCGGCGGCACCAGGACCATGTCGAATCGAGTGAACGCGACTCCGGCGACTGAGAGCAGCCGCGTTGCCGGCACGCGGCATTGAATCAGAGACAAGCACATCGGCAGCCGGGTCAGCACGTGGGCGCATGAGTCTCCGTAGATACCTTCTCAGGAGCGTCCACCCGCGGCAACGGGTTGCAATTCCTCCCTGTTTTGAGCAGATCGGGCGGAGGGCGTTCGACTTGACGGCCATGCTGTGTGCTCTGGGACCACGTCCCCCGGGGACTCCCGCCCACAAGGAAACGATCGGTCACATCCAACGCATCCTGGTGCGGGCCGGATTTGAGGTCGAAGCCGTCAGATTCGTGGCGGAGACGTCCCGGGGACCGATCCCGATGACCAATATCCTCGGGCGACTGGCCGGTGCGGACTGCGATGCCGTTGTGCTTTCAGGGCACTTTGACACGATTCGCACGGATCAGTTGCGCGAGGCGGGGAAGCGATTGACGATCTGGCGGGCCATGCAGACGGCATTAGGCCGGCGGAGTCAGCAACCGCCGAGCTTCACCGGTGCGA
>JAHBXU010000274.1 GCA_019636315.1 Planctomycetaceae bacterium
GTTCGTGGTCGCTAGGTTGAGCACCTTGAGCTTCTTCAACGCTTTCAACGATTCCAGGCCGTCGTCGGTCACCTGAGTGGACTTCAAATTGAGGTCGGCCAGTTGTTCAAGGGCGGCAATCGATTTCAATCCGTCGTCATCGACCTGCGTTCCTTCGAGGTTCAGCTCGCGGAGCTTCTTTAAGCCGGTCAGCAAAGCCAGACCGTCGTTCGTGACCCAACCGTTCCACAGATTGAGTGACTCAAGATTGTTGAACTTGGCGACCTCCATCAGCCCTTCATCATTGATGTACGTTTCACTCAGATCCAACGTGCGCAGCGAATCATGGGCATTCGCCAGATGAGCCAATCCCGCCCCCGTCACGGATGTTGTGCGTAACTTGAGCCATTGCAGTTTGGAAAGCGGGGCGAGGTGCACGAGTCCCGCGTCGTCCACCTGCGATTCGTACAGATTCAGCTCGCGGAGGTCCGTCATTCCACTGAGCGGCGCCAGGCCGTCGCCAGTGACGCGGCACTGCTCCAGGTGCAGCACACGCAATCCCGTGAGGGGCTGCAGATGTGCCACGCCCGCGTCGCCCACGGCGGCCGTCTTCAGACGCAGGTCGACGAGGTTCGACAGACCGGCAAGATGAGCCAGTCCTGCATCGGTGACGCGAATACACCCGCGCAGGTCCAGCGACTTCAGCGACCCGATCTGACCTAAGAACGCGAGACCGTCATCAGTGATGCTGTTGGAGTTGTACAGCAGATTCAAACGTTCGAGTTTTGGCAGGGCCGGCAGGTGGGCGAGTCCGCCATCGTCGAACAGGGGACAGCGACGCAACCCCAGCGATTTGATCGTCGGAATCGTCGCCAGTTGGGCCAACCCATCATTGGTCACCTGAGACAGCGCCAGTTCCACCGTCTCCAGAGAGGGCAGCCCCTTAAGCAACTCGATTTGCTCGTCACCAAATTCCGTCGGCACTTCGACACCGGTGACATTTCCGGTCGCATTGCGCGTGAGCTTGACGCCAAACTGTTCGAGAGCGGCGACCCCTGCCTCGTCGTCGGGGGCGACCGCAGCCACCGGCGGGGTTTCCGGCGTTCCCGCGGCCGGCGAGTCGGCTTCCACCGGGGCCCCGTCCGAATGTTCCTGTTCAACGGGAGGATTGGGGGGCGGCGCGGAAGGGGACGGACAACCGGACAGCCAGAGGCAGCAGAACACACACGAGAAGAAGCCGCGGAGTCTCATCAGCCAGATCGCAACCAAAAGGGCCAGAAGACGGAAATCGGTGTCGGATCAATCGCCCGCGGCACACGTTGCGTCGCGTCGACACGCTGATGTTATCACCAGATCCGGTGCCCGGCCACTCACTCGGCTGACGCATTTTGCAACACGTCGGTGGGAGTTTCCCGGTTCCCAACTGGCGTTTGCGGAATTCTTGGAAGAATATCTCGGATTTGACGAACCTTCATCGTACAATCCGGGTCAATGGGTTGTTGAGGAGATTGTCGGCCGACCGCTGGCGTTGCAGCCTGGCGGCGGGCGATGAGGTGCCTCGGCAATTCCGCCCCGGAAAAGTCACTGGGGTGTTTCATTTTTGTGTTTCCCCGACCAGCGGCTCCTTTTCGTGTCTTGGGCCGCCCGGGACCTGATGGGGTGGGCGATTGTTTCGCGTTCCCTGTCAGTCCAACCTTGTACGAGCCCGATGACCGGGCTCCTTCCGGAGGAAGAGCGATGTTGAATCACGACCAAATTAACGACTCCGTACGCAACATCTTTGTCGGCAACGGCATTGCTGCAGACGTCGTCGTCGGTCGCGCCCATCGTACGTCCCCCGGAACAAAGCCGTCGGGGAAACGGCTACGTACGGCGTATCTGGCGACGCCCACCACCGCACAGCCGAGAGCGGACATGATGAGTGCCGCCTCGGAACCACGCTCGCAGGAGCAGTGGTGCGTGCGGCAACGACCGGTCTCGTCCTGCTGCATGTCGGCAGGGCAGGCGCCGGCCGCGATTTGGGCCTCGCTGGTCTTAGCCCAGCAAAGCGCCTTGTGACCTGAGTTCGTCCCGCGGCACGGTGCCGCCGAACAACTCACTCACTCGCGTCCGGTCGAGTCGGTCCGCCGCTGCTCGCAAACGCTCAAGGTCCGCTTGACGTTTGCCCGTCGTGACGGCTGGCGCGTGCCTGGGTCCGAACGTGTTTTGCGTCATCCGACCGTTGAATGCCTCGAAGTTCCTGGCATCGAACGCCGGGTGGCTGGAATTGAGCGATCGCCAGTCCCTCTCGCCGGGGCGGCGACGCTCGATCCCGATCACCCCTCTGTTGGTCGACGCAAGGCGTCCACACCGGTCCTCATGCCGCTTTGCCAGTCGCAATTCAACGCCTACAGCCACTCCACAAAACTTACCACTCCCCGAGTGGGAGCGTCACCATGGAAGACACGCAGATTATCAATTTGGTTCAGCGAGCTCAGTGCGGCGATCGCGAAGCATTTGGCAAGCTCGTCGTCGAATTCGAGCCAACGGTGTTTGCCATCACGTTGCGCCGGTTACGGAACCGGGCCGAGGCTCATGAGGTTACGCAGGATGTGTTCCTGCGTGCCTTGCGGAAGATCGGTCAGCTCCGCGAGCCGGAACGGTTCGTCGGCTGGCTCAAGCGGATCGCCATTCGGCTTTCAATCAACCGCGCGGTCCGTCGACCGCGCGAGACGATGAGCTCGCCGGATGTGTTTGCGTCCGTGTCGTCGTCGCCGAACGTACCGCTGGAGAGCGTGCTGGAAGGTGAACGTGCGCGGCAGGTCCGCGGCGGCCTCGCCCGGCTCCGCCCACTCGATCGCGATACGCTGATCGCCTTCTACTTCCAGGGCCAGTCTCTGAAGGAGATGAGCGTTGAAAGCGGTTCGCCCATCGGCACCATCAAGCGCCGCCTGCACACGGCCCGGCATCGCCTCAAAGAGGAGCTGGCCGACCTGCAGCCCGCTTGAGCAACGCCGCGTCTTCACGACGCGCGCACAGACTCGGCCCCCCTCGGCGGCACGCCGCCGCCGAGGGGCAGGCCGACCGCTTGGGATTGCGATCCGCCTCGATCGTGCGCGGAAGACCGTTTTGGGAAACCCTGCATGATCTTCCGGCAGTTGAGGTGGCTCAACGCTTGTGGTTCTCTCTGCTCTCGCCCCCTTTTCGGGTTCGGGAACTCTCTCACCCTGTACCTCGGCGCTCTATCAACATAAGGTACTCCTTCAGGACGAATCGCCCTCTCCACGGACCACAAACCGATTTTCGGAGAATGATGGAACTCTCGGCAGCAGTGCTCTCCGGCTTTGCAATGGCAGCACTCGCGCCGGGGGGGCAGCGAGTTTTGGGAGCGAGAGCTGGTTGGATTCTGGCACTCTTGCCCGCAGGGCTGGCCGTCTACTTTGCACGACTGCTTTGGCACCCGGACGTCCGCTCCGGCGGCGCCTTTCGCGAATCGACGCCCTGGCTGCGCCTCCGCAGTGATCTCCCGATCGATCTCTCCTTTGCCGCGGATGGTCTGTCGATTCTGTTCAGTCTGCTGATCTGCGGCATCGGCGCTCTCGTCGTCATCTACGCCGGCGGTTACCTGGCCGGCCATCGGCGTCTCGGCCGGTTCTACCTGTATCTGCTGGCGTTCATGGCATCAATGCTTGGCCTGGTGCTTGCGGACAATCTGATTCTGCTGTTTATTTTCTGGGAAGCAACCAGTCTGACTTCCTATCTGCTCATTGGATTTGAGCATGAGCGCGAGCAGGCCCGCAAAGCCGCGCTGCAGGCGCTGCTGGTGACAGCCGGCGGCGGACTCGCCTTGCTGCCGGGCTTGCTGCTGCTCGGAATGGAAGGGAACAGCTTTGAACTCTCCGCACTGCGTGCGGAAGGAGACCGGCTGCGCGAAAGCGCTTTCTACCTGCCGATCCTGCTGCTGGTGCTGGCGGGCTGCTTCACAAAATCGGCGCAGTTCCCGTTCCACTTCTGGCTGCCCGGCGCGATGGAAGCCCCCACGCCGGTCAGTGCGTATCTGCATTCCTCGACGATGGTGAAGGTCGGCATCTACTTCCTCGCCCGGCTGTCTCCCATTCTGGGCGGCACGCCTTCGTGGATGGGAATCGTCAGCACGATGGGAGCGGCGACGATGATCGTCGGCGCGTATCTTTCATTGCGAGAAACGTACCTCAAGCGAATCCTGGCGTACTCCACCGTCAGCGTGCTGGGAGTGCTGGTGCTGCTGCTTGGTCTGTCTTCCGACGTGTCAGTGAAAGCCGCGCTTGTCTTCGTGTTGGCGCACGCCATGTATAAGGGGGCGTTGTTTCTCGTGGCCGGCGCAATCGATCACGAGACGGGCGAGCGGGACGTGACGCGGCTCGGGGGATTGCGGCGGCGGATGCCGCTGACGGCGTTCGCCGCGATGCTGGCGGCCTGGTCAATGGCCGGCATCGTGCCAATGTTCGGATTTATCGGCAAGGAATCGTTGTTCGAGGCGGTGTGGAATCTGCTGGAATCGACGGGATCCGTTTCGGAGCAAGCACTATTATCGAGCGTCGCGGCGCTCCTCCTGGCCGGCAGTGTGCTGGCCAGCATGTGGCTCGTGGCGGCGGCCGGTCTGGTCAGCATTAAGCCATTTCTGGGACCACTGCAGGACACACCGCGAACGCCTCATGAAGCCCCGCTGAGCTTGTGGCTCGGTCCGATGTTGCTGGCCATATTGGGAGTGTTAACGGGCCTCCGACCGTTACTGGTGTCCGAGCCGCTGCTCTCATTGGCGATTGCCGCGGTTTCGGGCAACTCGCCTGCGTCTGTGGATCTGGCTCTGTTTCACGGCGTCACGCCCGCGCTCATCCTGGATCTGGTGGTGCTCACCGGCGGAATTATCGTGTACCGATTCCGGATTGGGATCTTGCAGAACCTGGCGTGGCTCGACCGCTTGCTGCAGATCGGTCCGCAGCGCTGGTATGGGTGGGCACTCGATGCACTGACCAGCGTCGCGACATGGCAGACGCGCGTCCTGCAGAACGGTTACCTCAGGTTCTATCTGGCGACAATTGTACTGACCACGCTCGCGCTGGGAGTGGGGGCGGCCCTGCAATTCCCCCCCGACGAATTGGAGCAGGTGGGATCGGGGCCGGCCGGCTTCCGACGTGAAGCGCGCATCGACATTGTTTTATTCGGCCTGGCCGGTGTGATCCTACTTGCGGCCGCGACGGCCATCTATTCACGATCGCGGCTGAAGGCGATTGCCGCGTTGGGAGTGGTCGGATACTCCGTGGGAGTTGTCTTTATCTTTTTCGGAGCGCCCGACGTCGCGATGACGCAGTTCATCATCGAATCGTTGCTCGTGATTGTGCTGGTGTTGGCCTTCTATCATTTGCCCCCCTTTGTGCGATTTTCTCCCAGTGCCGCGCGACTCAGAGACTTGATGGTGGCACTCACGGCGGGCGCCGCGATGACCTCACTGATTCTGGTCGCCGGACGTGCGACGGCGCCACGGCCATTGTCGGAATGGTACGCGGCACACAGCGTGTCCGATGCCCACGGTCGGAACATTGTGAATGTGATTCTCGTCGACTTCCGTGCCTTCGATACCTTGGGAGAAATCGTCGTCCTGGCAACTGCGGGCATTGGCGTTTATGCCCTGCTGCGCCTGCGCCCGCAATGAGGAGCATGATGAGAGCCCTTCAGGAATGGTGACACGAGGAAAGTCTCCGTTCCAAGTCGCGCTCCTGTCGGCCGTGCGTTGAGGAGGAACTGGCAAACCAGGGCGGCCGACGGCGACGCGGTGTTTCCGTGGCGAACCATGTTCGTTGGACATCACGACGATTTCGTGAAGAACCGGGAGGCCCCTTGCCTTCATTGATCCTGCAGACCGCCAGCCGTTTGTTGCAGCCGCTGCTGCTGCTGACGTCGATTTTTCTTCTGATTCGCGGACACAACGAACCGGGCGGCGGGTTCGTGGGCGGGCTGATTGCGGCGGCGGCGTTTGCTCTCTATGCGATCGCTTATGACGTGCCGTTTGCGCGGCGTGCGCTGCAGATTGACCCACACCTGCTGATCGGCGGGGGGTTGCTCTGTGCGTTGATTTCGGGCTTGATCGCCCCGCTGCTGGGTGAGCCGTTTCTCAGATCCCTCTGGATCGATGTCAACTGGGGGCCCGTGCATCTCGAACTTGGGACGCC
>JAHBXU010000275.1 GCA_019636315.1 Planctomycetaceae bacterium
CCGCCGGGTTGCGTTGCCCGGGTCGCCGCGCGGCCGATAGACTCGAACGCAGCATTCAGCAATTCATCGCTGGAAAAGAGGATCTCATCATGCGGTACAACAGACTGGCAGCCCTGGTGCTCGGTTGCGGGGCGCTGCTCGTTCCATTTCCTGCAATCGCCGGGGAATATAACAAAGTGCTGTCGATCGGCGATCCCGCGCCTGCCTGGAAGGACCTGCCAGGCACTGACGGCAAAACACACTCGCTCTCCGATCTCGCCGCGAAGCCGATTGTCGTCGTCGTATTCACCTGTGCCAGTTGTCCGACGGCGTCTGACTACGAGGACCGCATCAACAAGCTCGCAGAGCACTCCAGCGGCGCGGCCGGGCAGGCGGCCGTGGTGGCCATCTGCGTCAATCGCGTTCCGGAAGACCAACTCCCAGCCCTGACGCAGCGTGCCGCGGAGAAGAGCTTTCAGTTTGACTATCTCTACGACGAATCGCAGCAGATCGCCAAGGACTACGGAGCGCTGTTCACTCCCGAGTTTTTCGTCCTCAATCAGGAACGCAAGATTGTCTACATGGGCGCCATGGATGACGCGACGAACCCGGACCAGGTGACCAGGCGATTCGTCGAAGATGCGATTGCCGCCACACTGGCTGGGGGCGCCCCCGAGACCAGGGAAGTCATCGCCCGAGGCTGCCTCATTCGCTATGCACGCGAACGTCGCAAACGCACCGACGCCAATCGCTGACGGAGAGCATGGCCGGAGTCGATCCAACATCTCCATTCTGCCATCGGACGTATCCATAAGGGACCCGCAGGGGGATGTTATCCATCACCTCCGCCCGCCAGCGAGGTTACGGAACACTTGAAGCATTGGGGTTGGTGGGCGACGCCCCCTTACCAGACGGCCCTCTCTGACGGAATCCGAGCACAATATGCACGTCGATCTCAAGGAACGCGTCGCGCTGGTCACTGGCGCGGGACAGGGGATCGGACAGGCGATTGCGAGCTCATTCGCGGCGAACGGGGCACGGGTGATCTTTTCTGATCGGCGGTTGGAAACGGCCACCGCGGCGGCGGCGCGCTGGCCCGGGTGCGCCGCAATGGAACTGGATGTCACTCAGGATCAACAGGTCGATGACGTTCTCCATCGTGTGAAGGACCGGTTTGGCCGGCTGGATATCCTGGTCAACAACGCGGGCGTCAATACGCTCGAATATCGAGTGCCGATCGACGAGTTCCCTCGTGAGGAATGGGACCGCCTGCTGGCCGTTGACCTCACGGGGCTATATGTCACGAGCAAAGCCGCCGCCCGGATCATGCGATCGCAGCAGGCGGGGCGCATGATCAACATCGCCTCGGTGGCGGGTCTGGTGCCGTTGAGGCTCCAGTCGCCGTTTGTTGCTGCGAAGGCGGGAGTCGTCAATCTCACACGGTCGATGGCCCTGGAACTCGGCCCGCACGGCATTCTCGTCAACGCCATCGCACCCGGATCCACGTTGACAGAAGGGACGAAGCAACTGTTCTACGGTGAGGACGGCAAGTTTCGCGACTCAGTCCAGCGGTTGCTCGACCATATCCCGCTCGGTCGTCCGGGGAGCGTGGAAGAAATCGCCCATGCGGCGCTGTTTCTCGCCGCCCCGGAAAGCAGTTACATTAACGGCCACGTGCTCGTCGTCGATGGCGGCTGGACGGCCGGCTATACGCGCGACTTCTGAACGACGACGGGAATCACAAGCCGACGACTTGACCGTCGGGCGATCGTCAGTTGACTCTCGTGACTCGAACACATGCGAAGGGATGGCTGACGTGCCGTCGCCGGACGACAAGGCCGTCGGTTTGAGCATTGCGCCGCGAGTCAGGAGTCTGAGCGATGTTCCTACTTCAAGCGAAACCCGAAGCATCAGCAAGTGAGCGACGTTCCTCACTGACCCTTCGGGTGATCCATCGATTTTGAGACCTCACAGATCATCAGGGACAGATATCATGGCCAAGTTTACGACGTTCAAAGGTTACACGGGTGACAAAGCTGCACCGCCGAAGATCCCCAGGCCCGATGTTCCCCCCGAGCCGATGATTGTCACGGTGCAGGAAGGCGTGCCGGTGGTGTATCCGAACTGCGTGGCTCCCGCTGTGCGGGTCGTGCATCCGGTGAACCCGAATGCCCCCGCCAGGAACCTGGGCCTGGTGATGTTCTACATCCCGCCTCATGCTGTGCTTGAGCCGGGCTCGCACGAGACCGAAGAAACGTATGTGATTCTGGAAGGGACGGGCACGATGACTTTCGGCAGCGGCCCGCGCCCCGTGAAGAAGGGAGACTTCGTCTATCTGCCTCCCTGGTGCCTCCACGGCATCGAGAACACCGGCACGGAGATATTGATCGTCCTGATTTGCACATCGCCGCCGAACCCATAGTCCGGAAAGCTATGGAAGCGGCTGCCGCGAGTCACCCGAAGCGACAGAATGGGACGTCAGGAAAATCCCTCGCTTCCGCTTCGGGCTGCCAATCGGTTCTTGGTTGGCACATGGAGCGACGAGGGACTCGGAAATCGGTCAAACATCACGGTTGGCGAGGGCGGAACGGATTCAGTCCTGCGATTCGTTTGGACCAGAACAGCCAGGAAAAGACGGCCCGCCAGCGGGGGGGCGGCCAGAACTGCAGCCACCAGATTGCGAGCTTGCGCACCGGATCCCGCTCCAGGGGATCGCGAGGAATCAGAGCGCGCTCAAACAGCCAGTCGAGAACGCGGGGGGGCGGCCAGCCAGGACGCCACAATTCGACTTGTTCCAGCACTTCGCGCGGAATGGGCGTGCCCAGATACCTGACCGCGCAGGGGAGCGCATGTGAGCAGGGGATCGTCAGGTCAAGCTGCGGCGCGCGCTGCAGTAAGTCTTCCCAGAAGCGGTCGGTCTGACCGAAGATGCGAAGCAGTCCATCCAGATCGCACAGCCCCCGTAGCCCGAGCGAAAAATCTCCGTTGCGGAACAAGTGCGTTGCCGCATGAATGACCATGTCCACCGGCGCCAGCACGGAAAACGGCGTGTTAGCGATCGGCACGGCTGCATCCAGCAGCAGTTGCGGGTTGACGCGCAGTCGATCGGTCAGCGGCAGGATTGTGTGGTGGAGGTCGATCAAGGTTCCGCGCGTCTCATGATGAAGCGGCGGGATTTCATGGAGCCAGCGGCGGAAGTAAGCCGCGTCCAGAGGATTTTCCTCATCGGCCCGCCAGCCGTGCTCCATCAAGGCGGCTTCGACTTGAGGCAGAGCCGCCGCCGGAACGAGGACATCCATGTCGCTGCTGAGCCGCCCCTCGGCGAAGGGAAACCGGCACAAGGCATAAGCCGCACCTTTCAGCAGAATGATCGGTGGGCCGACGTTCTGCAGTGCGACCCCTAGCCGGTCTCTCTCCCAATTCATGCTTCGTTCGCAGGCGGCGGCCAGGTTCGCGGTCGCCTGTAAGTGCGGCAGGATGGGATGAGGAAGCTCCGTTTCCAGCCCAAGCCTCCGGGCCTGCATCGTCAACTGCGGCCACAAGCCGGTCCACATGGCCATTCGCAGAAAACCATCCCACTCCGCCAGCGTGAGGTCGGCCATCCGCCGTGGCTCGGCGATGATTTCCAGGAGCATGCGGCCCGCAGGGAATGTCAGGTCACTCGTGCGATCTGCAATCGATCGTTGGGCAAAGTCATCCGCAAGACGCAGCGGTTTGTCGGTTAGCGGTGCTTCCGTTTCCATTCATCACCGTCGCCTGGAATCCTTCCGTTATCCGTCCCTGTACCGGGCCGCGCCCTGCATCTCCACTCGCGTGAGGGGACAGCTTACTGAGCTGCTGCCGCCTGGCCAAGCAGCGGAATCGCCTCGGTGAGTTGGCCGTAAGTCAGAACGTATGCCGGGGCCGCATCGACCGCGTCGGCGAGTGTTTCAAATCCGACGCGTCCCAGGATTCCGTAATTGAAGGCGTTTCGGGCGATTCTCATGTGGGCTTGTGGCTTGGGCACGGGCTCCAACTGCGCGGGGGCTCCGGCTTGATAGTTGACGAACACAAACAGCCCCGGACGCGCTGACTCATGGGCGCGTGCCACGCTGTCTGCCGGCGGCCGCATATGAGCGACCGTCCCTTTGGAGGTGCCCGGCATCTCGCGTCCCATGCACACACCCGCAGCAAAATCGCGGATAATGCGGATCGATTCGTTCTTTAAGATGATGGGGCGCGCCAGGGCCGCCAGTGATCCATCAGCCGGCGAGATCAACGCCAGTTCGTCCGAAAGCAAACGCCAGCCGCTCAACGCCATCGCTGCACACAGGGTGCTTTTCCCTGAACCCGATTCGCCGAGCAGGATCACGGCTCGCCCGCTTTTTTCGAGAACGGCCGCATGAATCACCAGCAGATGATGCGAACGCGTCGAGATCCCCCGATTGATGCCCCATTCGAGCGATGCCGCCGCTGTCGGCACCGGAAACATCCGAAACGGTTCGTAGCCATCGATCTGGAACCGTGACAAAGGGCGCAGCCACAGGTCAACGCGGCGAACCGCACTGACGCGCACATGAAAGTCATAGAACGGCTGACGTTCGATGACGGGAAAGTCGGCGTACAGCAGATGCACCGACTCGGCGATGACGTTCAAATTCGATCGCAGCGAGAGGTGAAACGGACCGGTTCGCAGGGGCAGGCCGTCCCGAAGCCGCGCGCGGAATTCGTCCTGTGTCAGTTCGCCGAGCGTCATCAGTCGCTTTCGATTAGTCCCGCATCGAAAAATCGCCGAAGCAGCACATCGACATACTGACGCAGTTCGTCATCCAGGTCCAGATCCAACCATTCCGACAGCCGCTGCGCGAGCTGCCCGGCATGGAGCGGTTCTTCCTGCAGACAAAGTAGACCGTTTCGCGCGACCTCATCGAGAAGATGAGTATCGCCCGATCTGGGGTCGAAGAGCAGACTGTCCGTCCCCCATGTCCGCCACAAAAGATCCTGCGGAGATCGGACGATCCATCGCCCGGCGGAAATGTCATTCGAGGTTTGCGGCACAGGCATGGCCGTCAGAGAGCGAATCGATTCGGCCTTCGATGGGGAGGCATCAGGCACCTCCTCTCTGCGAGAACAGCACCGTCCGCAAGCGCCTTAAAACGTCTCACGCTCCTATCCCGATGAGACCACACAGCGAGCTGGGCTGACGAGTCGGTCGCAGACAGCATGTGCGGCCGATAATAACGGATGAGGGACGGCCATCGCCGCCCCGAATTGGAGCACCGGACGATCAATAGGAGCCCGGAATCGACCCGTTCTGTGGCGTGGGCTTCTTCGACCAGTAGCCGGCATGGGCCGATCCAGCCGTAATCGTCAACACAACCGGCACCGCGCTCACAGCCGCTTTAATCATTCGCCGACGGTCGGCGCGATGAGACGACACAGAAGATGCAAGGCCCTCGTTGCCCGGGTTCTCAGTGCTCACTTTGTCGCTCATATTGCCCAAGGCCCTTGTCCAAAGTCGGCAATGATTTTCAGGTCCGCCCCGATTGTCCGATCCTTGGCAACGCATACTTCGGTTGACAACACTGCCCAAATTACCAGTGGCGAACAAGGCTTGTCAACTACTTCCTCGGGATTTCTTACCTAATCCGCGAAAGCGGGCGGCAGTGTTTCCCGACGCTGAAGGTTACTTCAATGGCCGCTCGCCGATGAGGGTTTTTTCCCACGGGAATCCAGAACCGTCGCCGCTCAACGCTCTCATAACGGCATAATCCATTCTTTCTGGGCCGGCGGCGATGATATTGAACCGTTCACGTTTTCGACTCCCGCGCCGGCGGATCGTCCTCTCCCGCAATTGCTGATCGGCGCTGTTTTTCCGCTGCCGGACCGTCCTGCAGCAAGACCGTCGGCATACGCTTCTGGTGACGCATCAAGGCCGCCGACGGTTGACACTCAAGCGCGGTTCATGATCTGATCACCGACTCCACTCGACGTCCCGACTGGGGACTGCGGGTGACTCGCACCTGTTGATGTCTTGATGTCCAGTCTCGCCAGTCACGAGGAATGTCCATGACGATTCGACTGAATTGGTTTGCATGCTTCTGGGGCATTCTGTCCGTCGGCCTCGCGCTCGGCGCCGAAACCCGCCCCAACATCGTGCTCATCATGGCGGATGACTTTGGATACGAGTGC